>QKDG01000079.1 GCA_003246805.1 Clostridia bacterium
GGAACAGCTTTTGAAGATATCCCTGAGGATTGGGTTTGCCCTGTTTGCGGGATGAGCAAGGACGCTTTTACACAAGTTTAACAAATTAAAAAGTTATTATGCCGGTCTTATGACTGGCATAAGTTTTGAAACGGAGAATTAATATATGAAAGAGTTAAAAGACAATATATATTATATAGGTGCATTAAACCCGAATTTAAGGGTTTTTGATATAATTATGGCAACAGAATATGGCACTTCGTATAACGCATACCTTATTAAAGGCGAAAAAACAGCAGTTGTTGAAACTGTTCACGATAGATTTTCAAAGTCTTATTTTGAAAGCATTAATGAAATAACATCGGTTGATAAAATCGATTATGTTATTTTTAATCATACTGAGCCTGACCATTCAGGCAGCCTTATAAATCTGTTGCAAGCAAATCCTTCTATCAAAGTAGTGGGAACAAATGCTGCTATCAAAAATCTGACAAACATTACAAACACAACCTTCGATTCAATTGTTGTAAAAACTGGTGACACAATTGACTTGGGAAATGACATGGTGCTTGAATTTATCACCGCACCAAATCTTCACTGGCCTGATTCAATGTTCACGTATCTGAAATCACATAAAACGGTTTTCACCTGCGATTTTTTAGGCGCACATTATTGTGAGCCTGCAATCACAGATGAAGATATTGCTTATCCGGATGCTTATCAGGGCGCTTTCAAGAACTATTATGATGCAATAATGAGCCCATTTAAAAAATTTGTTCTTGACGGGCTTGAGAAATTGAAGGCTCTTGATTTTGATATGGTGTGCACAAGCCACGGCCCTGTTTTAAAAGAAAGCATCAGCAAGGCTATGGAGCAGTATTCAGAATGGTCTACCCTTGCCCCCCATGAGAAAACAGCTACAATTTTTTATGTGTCAGCTTATGGCTATACCAAAATAATGGCAGAGGCTTTTGAAGAAGAGCTTAACAGCCTTGGAATTAAAACAAAGGCATACGATATTATCAAGCATGATATGTGTGAGCTTGTTGAAAAGATTGAAAGCTCTGACGCTATTTTGCTTGGCTCACCAACAATCAACAGGGATGCAGTTAAGCCTGTGTGGGATATTTTATCATTGACCGACGCTGTTTCAAACAGGGGAAAGCCAACATTGATTTTTGGCTCATACGGTTGGAGTGGGGAAGCCTGCAAGCTTTTGAGTGAGCGTGCTAAGGGCTTGTCACTTAATGTTTATGAGGAAACTCCTAAGGTTTGCTTTATGCCACGTGAAAGTGATATTGAAAATATTAAGAGAATTGCAAAGGATTTTGCAGAAAAGATATAGAAAAAAGGTGCTTGTGAGCACCTTTCAGAGTGTCGAAAAACTATGATTTTTGATGCGAAGGGGTGTGGGGGCGACCGCAAAGCCCCCTCAAATACGTGCTTAAATTATAATAAAATTGTAGAAAAAGGCTTTTTTCTACAAGCTGAAAGGTGCCTTTGAGCACCTTTTTTTAATTTACAAAAGCTTGACATTATTTTATACTAAACTTATAATTTAATTGTATCATTAATAAAATTAAACCATACTTAATTACAGTAATTTTATCAAATAATAATATAATTTCAAATTGGAGGATATATGGATATCAAGACATACGATAACAGGGAACTATCTTGGCTTAAATTTAACAAGCGTGTTCTTGAAGAAGCACAGGATGTAAATGTACCGTTGCTTGAAAGGCTTAATTTTGCAGCTATATTTTCAAGCAATCTTGATGAATTTTTTATGGTGCGTGTTGGTTCACTTCATGACCAGATAATTTTGAACGACAACACAAGGGAAAACAAAACAAATCTCACTGCCAGCGAACAGCTTGATGTGATTTTTAAAAAAGTAAGCAAGCTTGTTCCGTTAAAGGATAAGGTATACTCTGATATTTCTCAGTGTCTACTTGACCATGGTATTCAGCAGGTATCTTTCAGCGAGCTTACAAAAGATGAAGAAGAGTTTTTTGAATATTATTTTATTCATGAAATTCTGCCGTTGATTTCCCCTCAGGTGATAGATAAGCGCCATTCCTTCCCGTTTTTAAACAATAAGGACATATATGTTGTTGCAAGGCTTGAATCTAAATCGAATGTAAAGCTTGGCATGGTTAAGGCTTCTGGCGTGTTTGAAAGAGTTTTGTTTCTACCAGGTGAGATAATCCGATTTATGCTTGTAGAAGAGCTTATTCTGCATTTCGTGCCAAAGATTTTTGATAATTATAAGGTTGAGGAAAAATCACTAATAAGAGTAACAAGAAATGCAGATATAAATACTGAGGAAGGGCTTGTTGATTATGACCTTGATTTCAGGTCAGTCATGACGGAACTTCTCAAAAAAAGAAAGAAGCTTTCACCTGTAAGGCTTGAAACAAGCAGAAAATTATCTGACAATACCATAGAAGAGCTTTGCGGCAGGCTTGAGCTAAAAAAAGAGCAGGTGTTTTTATCAAAATCACCTCTTGATATGTCGTTTGTTTATCCATTAATGAGCAAATCTGCAGAAAAAAAGGAGCTTTTTTATCAGCCAGTTGAGCCACAGCGTTCATCAAGTGTGATTTCTGACGAGCCGGTAATGAAGCAGATAATGAAAAAGGACATTCTTCTCTCATATCCTTTTGAGAGTATCAGGCCTTTTATCAGGCTTTTAAGGGAAGCAGCAGTTGACCCTCAGGTTGTTTCAATAAAGATAACACTTTACAGAGTTGCTAAGGCAAGCAAAATTGTTCAGGCACTTATAGATGCTGCCGAAAACGGCAAGGAAGTTTTAGTGCTTGTTGAGTTAAGGGCAAGATTTGATGAAGAAAATAATATTGACTGGTCAAGGCAGCTTGAAAATGCTGGCTGTCATGTTATGTATGGCCCAGAAAATATTAAGGTTCACTCAAAGCTTTTGCTGATAACAAAAAAAGTTGGCAACAAGGTAGAATATATTACACAGATAGGCACAGGCAACTATAACGAAAAAACCTCTACATTATACACTGATTTATCGTTAATGACGGCAAACAAGGATATAGCTGTTGAGGCTTCAATGGTATTTAATGCGCTTGCTCTTGGAAATCTTGTTGAGCATACAAACCATTTGCTTGTTGCTCCTTTATGCTTACAGAGCAAAATTGTTGAAATGCTTGACAATGAGATAAACTTTGCCAGAACAGGCCAGCCTGCTTATTTTGGCGCAAAGCTTAATTCGCTGAGTGATAAGGTTATAATAGACAAGCTTATTGAAGCATCACAGGCAGGGGTAGAAATACAGCTTATTGTCCGTGGAATATGCTGTTTAATTGGCGGGATTGAGGGATATACCAAAAACATCACCATAACAAGCATTGTCGGCAGATTCCTTGAGCATTCAAGAATTTATATTTTTGGAACAGAGGAAAGGCAATCGATTTATATCTCATCAGCCGATTTTATGACAAGAAATACAGTAAGGCGCGTTGAGGTTGCTACCCCGATTTATGACAATGACCTGCGCAGAAGAATTCTTGAGATGTTTAGCGTTATGCTAAAAGATAACGTAAAAGCAAGAGTGCAGCTTAGTGATGGCAGCTATGTCAAAAAAGAGGTTTTTGGAACAAAGCTTGATTCGCAGGCGTTCTTCTATAAAAA
>QKDG01000139.1 GCA_003246805.1 Clostridia bacterium
CCATTTTTAATAAAGCCAAATAATCATGAATTGTCAGAAATCTTTAATAAAGAGCTGAATACAGAGGATGAAATTAAGGATTGTGCAAAAATTCTCCAGGAAAGGGGAGCACGAAACGTTTTGGTTTCAATGGCATCAAAGGGAGCTATTTTACTTTCAGAGGATGGAGCTTTTCATAAAATAGGTGTTCCAAAAGGTAAGGTTGTTAATTCAGTCGGTGCGGGTGATAGTATGGTGGCAGGATTTATCGCAGGCTGGTTAGAAAAAAAGGATTATGACTTTGCATTAAAGCTTGGAACAGCTACCGGCAGCGCAACTGTGTTTTCAAAAGGGCTTGCAACAAAGCAGGAAGTTTATGCTATTTTAGAAACAATATAAAAATTATAACAAAATCATAAGCGAGGTATGGTGTCATCCATACCTCGCTTTAAAGTGTCGAAAAACTTTGATTTTTTGTGCGAAGGGTATGGGGGTGACCGCAAAGCCCCTGAAAATAAGCACTTTAGATGTAATGAAACAGTAGAAAAACTTTGATTTTTTGTGCGAAGGGGTATGGGGGGCGACCGCAAAGCCCCCGAAAATATGCACTTTAGTTTGTAATGAAACTGTAGAAAAGGACTTTTTTTCAACAAGCTGAACGAGGTATGGTGTATCCATACCTCGCTTTTTATTTTACAGAAATCTTCTTTTTATCAAGGGTATCATATATTCTTTTTCGTGACAAATCATAAATAACTGACATTGTTGGCACAGCAATAAGAATACCTATAATTCCAAATAATCCGCCACCTACTAAAACAGCGACAAGAACCCAAATAGCCGGTAGCCCAACTTTTGTGCCAACTACCCTTGGGTAGAAAATGTTGCTTTCAATCTGCTGTAATCCAATAACAAATATAATAAACCAAAAGGCTTTCAACGGGCTTATTAAAAGTAGTATAAAGGCTGAGGGTATTGTTCCGATATAAGGGCCTATTACGGGAATCAGGCTGGTTACACCAAGAAAAACGCTTATCAGCAACGGATATTCAAACCTGAAGATTGTCATGCCTATAAAAGATAAGGTTCCTAAAACAAAGGCTTCAATAATCTGCCCTACTATATAGTTTGAAAATGTCTGGCTTATTAAAGATAATGTTGAAGAAATGCTTTGTGCCGTTTTTTCTTTGAATAAAGCTAAAATCACTTTACGTAATTGCAGTTTAAGCTTTTCCTTTCCGACAAGAAAATACATTGAAATCATAAATCCGATACCTATATCAATAATTACACTGATTATACTTGATGTAACACCAAAGGCACCTAAAAATACAGCTTGCAGTATTTCTGGTATCTGAGAAATATAACCTTGAATTTTTTCAACTAGATTAATGTCATCTGGTATTTTTTCATTCAGATAATTAATAACATCATTTGTTGAGTTTTTGATATTGTCAAAATAGCTGTTGATGTTAGAAGAAAAATTGACAATGCTTGTTACAAACTGGGGTATAACAATCCACACAATTCCAGTTATGATGAGTAAAAGTAATACATAAACAATCAAAAGTGAAATTCCCGCAAAAATTTTTGGATGCTTTTTACCGAATTTTGCTTTTAAAAATAAATTATTGAAAAAATCATATGGCCGCATAAGAATAAATGCAATAAAAAACCCGAAGAAAACAGGCCTTAGTATCCTTAAAGCTTTTATGAAGAAATCATAGAATACAGTGAAATTCCATAGGATAAACGCAAAAGCAATTGATACTAGGCAAATAGTTAAAATCATTTTAAATAGCTTTTTGTCCATAAAAACTCCTAAATTGTTTTTTAATATTATAACACAGGATTCATAAAAATAAAAGAAGCAAATGCTTTGCATATTTTATTTTACAATAGCATAGTATTTCATAAGGGACAAACTAAAACGGAGGATAGTTATGACGGGTATTAAGTTTAAAAATGAAATTGGTGTAGTTTTGAGTGACAGATTAAAGCAGCTTTATTATAAGATATCTGATAACAGATTATCAGATATTCATGAAATAAGGCTGAGGACAGGCAAGGAAATTGATATTTCAATACGAAATCAGGAATTCTTTATCTCGCCTGAGGGGGAGATTACCTGCGAGAGAACAAAGGCAGTCAAAGCAGAAAAATCAGATATTGATTATGCCTTTAATGTTGCCTGCCAGTATTCGGTGCATAGCTTTCAGAATGAAATATCTCAGGGGTATGTTACCATAGCGGGTGGGCACAGGATAGGATTCTGCGGGTCAGCCGTCATCAAGAACAACAGGCTTGAAACTATCAAGGATATTTTTGCTTTAAATATCAGAATAGCAAGAGAAATAAAAGGATGTGCTGAAGATATTATTAATAACCTTTTTTGTGAAAAACTTGTAAGCGTGTTGTTTATTGGGCCGCCAGCAAGTGGTAAGACGACAGTTCTCAGGGATATATGCAGATTAATCGGGAACAAAAATAAGCTTTCAATAATTGATGAAAGGAATGAAATTGCAGCAACAGTGAATTCAATACCGCAAAATGATGTTGGTATTTTCAGCGATATATTTAATTCTTATCCCAAATTTGAGGGAATTATGACAGCAATACGTGTAATGTCACCACTAATTATTGCCTGTGACGAAATTGGCGGAGAACACGATGTTATAGCAATCGAATCTGCTATGAATTCAGGCGTTAAAATAATAGCTACCGCTCATGCTGGCTCAGTTGACGAAGCTTTAAATAAAAAAGGAATTGCAAAGCTTATTGAGCTTAACGCTTTTGATTATATAGCTTTGCTTGGAACAAATGAAAACATAGGGAAAATAATAAGTTTAAAAAAGCTGGTGAAATAGTTGTTTAAATATATAGGTATGGGGCTGATAATAGGCGCTGCAAGCCTTATAGGAATATCAGCTTCTGACAAACTCAAATCAAGGGCAGACGAGCTTGAAATGATAGTACATATGCTTGAAGAAACAAAGATACTGATAAGATATAAAGCAATGACGGTGTTTGATATAGTTCAGGCTTTAAAAGAAAATGTAATAATTAATCAGCTTGATTTTATAAAAAAGCTCGAACCTGCAATAGAAACTCCTTTTTATATATCTTGGGAAAAAAGTATAGTCAATATGCAAAGCTCACTTAAAGATAGCGACAAAAAGCTTTTAAAATCCTTTGGGAGAAGCTTAGGTTCAAGCGATATCGACGGCCAGCTTTCGAATATTGAGGTTTATAAGGAGGATTTTGCAAGAATAAAAGCAACAGCAGATAATGAATTTCAGAAGAAATCAAGGCTTTATCGGTCACTCGGGGTTTTAAGCGGAATGTTTTTATCAATCATGTTAATATGAAGGAGGTTTAAAATGGATATAGACCTTATTTTTAAAATAGCAGCAATAGGTATAATTGTTTCTATTCTCAACCTGCTGTTGAAGGAAGCAAATCGTAACGACCAGGCGTTTATGATAACAATTGCAGGATTAATAGTGGTTCTTTTAATGGTTATAAACGAAATAGCTGCACTTTTTGAAACCATTAAAAGCGTCTTCGGGTTTAACTGATGAATATTATTGCAATAACAGGCATGTGTATCATTGCCACAATATTTATAAAGCTATTTGATAAGATTAACAAGGAATACGG
>QKDG01000138.1 GCA_003246805.1 Clostridia bacterium
TGGCAGGCTATCAATATATCACACCATTCCTGGTAAATTGAGTTATTTATTTTTGACTTTAAGCTCTCAATTGCTAAGCGAATATTTGAGTTAATCAGCTTTGTCTGCCCTAAAAACTCCCTGAAAACTTGCTTGACTGGCTGCTTTATGTTATCAATATTTTCTTCAACAGCGATTATTATATTTTCTGTGCGTATATAGCTTGAAGTTATTACCGATAAAGCTGTTTCAAGCTCCTGCCTGATGCGCTTGTTAAACTGTGCCACCGTGCTTTTAGTGTAGGCATAAGGTATAAGCGAAAAGCCTGTTGCAAAAACAGGCATAAGAAGAAAGTTGCCAATCAGAACAGAAAAAACAATTCCCCCAAGGAACAGAAAGAAGCTTAAAAGGCATATTGTTGAGAACATATTCTGCTTTCCCGTCAATTCAAGTGCAAACTGTATATCCTTTACTGCTTTTTCAAACTTGCTTTGCTTGATTTTGCCCTGAATAAGCAAGGCTCGTCGGCTTATTGATTTTGGCTTGTTTGATATGCTAAGCACATCATCTGCAATTTGTGTTGCTGATAAATGCAGAATATTATATATCCCAAAAACAATTATTGAAAGGGATATCAATGACATTAATATCAAGCAGATTGCTCCTTTCCTGTTATTATTTCTATCAGATTTTCTGGCATGCCATTTTCTAAAAGTCTTTGAGTCAAAGCTTCTGAAATATCATTAACCTTTTCATAATACCCGTTGATTATGCACTCGTTGTTTTCATAGGTATTTGAGGTAATAACATATCGCCATAAAACCTTTGTTGTGGTTTCGCCGTTTTCATTTACAAAGCATTCGATAATAGTCATTATGTGACGGCTGTTATCTTCAAGCTTTTTTGTGTAGACAACTATGGGGAAAGCCTCACGCACTAAGTTATTGACTATACCATATTCAATATCGTGCTTTAACATACAAAGCGTACACATTCTTGCATAGGTTGCCTCGGCAGAATTTGCGTGAACAGTTGTTATTACAGCGTGTCCTGTCCTTGCGGCTTCCTGTGCTGCAAAGGCCTCCTTGTCCTTCATTTCAGCAACACAAAGTATATCAGGATTTAGTGTTAGGCTTGTGCTGACAAGCATTTCTGAGGTTACACATTCACGCTCGTTATCCGATTGCCTTGTAACCATGTGAATAACGTTGTTGACAACTTTTCCATTGTCGTCCTTCTTCACAAGGTCAAATTCACGCACACCCTCCTCAATAGTAACAATACGCTTATTGTCTGGAATTGACGATAGAATAAGGCTCATCAGGGTAGTTTTTCCGCTGCCTGTTGAGCCTGTGATACACATTGATATGTTGTATCTCAATGCGTTGCACAAAAATTCAAGCATTTCCTCTGTTGCTGTGTTTTTACTTATAAAATCAGCTTTTGTTAGCTTTTTTGGATTAATAAGCCTTATTGAAGCGGCTACTCCAATATCTGAATCAATTATCGGCGGGGCAACAACAGTCAGACGAGTGTTTTTATTAAGATATCCTCTAACCATAGGCTTTGACATATCAAGTATCATACCTGATTTATGAAGCATTCTTTTAACAACATCAAGAGCATGGGTGGAATTAAAAAATTTTCTGTTTGATTTTATTACCGTACCATTATCAGAATGAAGTGCAATATCATCCCAGGAGTTAAGATTTATTTCTTCAAGGTCACTTCTGCTTGAATTTAAATAATCAGTGAGAACAGAAAATTCAGCCATATCACTGTATAACCTTTTCCCTAGTTCTGAAGCGTTCATATCCTCAACAATATAGTTGCTCTGATTATAAAACTGTTCAAGGTATGATATAAGCTCGGATGACTTATTATCATCGGCAAGCACGGCCGCATAGTTTTTCGAAACATACTCCTGGGCGTATTTTAAAAAAGTTTCGTAGTCTATTGTTTTTAGCTTTTTAGCATCCTTATAGGTTGTTTTATCAATCTGCACTTAAAATCACATCCTCTATTATTGTTTTTACGACTTTATTGAAGCTATCATCATGCAGTGGCTGAAAAACCTCTGCTGATTCGTATTGATGAACTAAACTGAAGGAGTACGGCAAGGTGTATTTTATCCCGGCTGTTGTTGACATTTCATTGGCTGCCTGAAATTTTTTGCCAATACCTGCACGCATTATTCTTATAAATTTGCTGTACCCAAAATTCTCGTTTTCAAGCAGTGGCCTTTTTGACGCAAAGAAGACCTCTGACCTATGCTCGGGCTTATAAAGCTGAAAAACTATATCAGCCTGGATGAGTGACGCAGTTGTGAGCTCGTTATTCATCACACTGCTTGTGCAGTCTATTACAACAAACTGTGCCATCTGGCTCATCTGTAATAAAAGCTCGGTTGCTTTTTCAAGCTTAAACTGCGGGTATGTCATTACGTTATCAGCATAGTTATAGCCTGTTACAATAAGTGGCAGCTTTGAACTTATTGCTATTGAGTTGTACAGTATATCATTTTGGGTAATATCAGGCTTTAAAAGCACCTTGCCGATAGATTTTTCCTCGTCTTTTTTATTAAGGTGAGGGAAGAGAACAGGCAAAACAGGTGTTAGCAAGTCGTTTGAAAGCAATATTGTATCTTGCCCTGTTTTTGTTGCAAGCTCATAGGCAATTTTTGTTGCTGTTATTGTTTTGCCACTGCCAGGGCTGCCCCATATTGATATAATTTTACTCATCAGTGCCACCTTCTTCTGCTTTTGATGACAAGTATTTATCCTGTTCTGCTATAAAATCACCGGCATTCTGATTATCACCACGGCAAACAAGTGCGATATGTATATTCCCTTGCTTTTCAAACTGTGCAAGCTTTATAGCCTGATATTCATTAACAAGCAAGGTAACTGTTGCGGGCAGATTTTGTGCATCGGTATTATCTGCAATATTCATATCATCAATATCCTGCCCGGTCTGTGTTGTTGATGTTACTACTTTCACGTATTGCAATTCAGGCGGGATAAAGCCAGTTTCCTCAGCTATTACTATTGAAACAATATCCCCGCCTTTTAGCTTGCCCGAAACACCGTTGGCAAAGGATTTAATTGAAATACTCATTGCAACCTTTTCACCGTCAAGGGTTGTTAGTATCTGCTCAGCTGTCTGCAATTCGTCAGCCACCTTTGATGACAATAAATAGTCACCCGGGTAAATATCAGCTGTAAGATATTTTCCTGCTATATCAGAAACGTTTGTGATAACATCCGGGGGCAGATTATATTTACCTACAGTTGCAATTTCGAACATATCAGATGAAAGCACAGTACCACGTTTTAAGTATTCCTTTGCCCTTATTATCTCAGCCTTTGCCGAAAGAAGGTTGTTGAAAAAAGGCATTAATACAAAGCATATAACAAGGGCACATATAATACTGATAACCCCTATTACTGTTCTGTTTTTAAACAGATTTGTTTTCATATTCATTCTCCTTTAAAAATTGATTTAAATAACTGCCGATATAGATTTTATTGTATTTTTCGCAAAGCTTTAAAAGCTTTTCAATATCGGGATTTAAAGCCTTTTCAAATAAAATTGAAAAAAGCGTTGTGTTGCCTATTAATACTGCCTGTTGCAGGCAGTAATCAATAACAAAAGCGCCAGATTAACAATATCCTTATTCTCATTTAAAACAGCTTTTTTAAGGCTGAATGAATGATTGAAGTTAACGTCAGCCTTCTTGGCTATTGCAACCTCTGCCTTCTCATAATCATTTAACGCACAGGCTATACAAAGCTTAAGTGACATTAAAATATTTGCTTTTGGTTTCTTTTTGATTTCAATTTTTTCTTCTGTTGATTTAACAACGGCAACTTCCTCAGGTTCAACAATTAAAATATCAG
>QKDG01000201.1 GCA_003246805.1 Clostridia bacterium
ATATTATATAGCTTTTTTTGATGTTTTTTTACTTTTGCGTTCAATCTGAGGTTTTGCTGCTCCGTTAACTGAATCAGCGGTAATTGTAACCTCTGAGATATTGTTGTCAGAAGGTGTCTCAAACATAACCTCCATCAGGATATTCTCAAAAATTGACCTTAAACCTCGTGCTCCGGTTTTCTGTTCAATTGCTTTCTTTGCAATTGCCACAAGTGCATCATCATCGATATTCAGCACTATATTGTCATATTCAAACAGCTTTTTGTATTGCTTTAACAATGCATTTTTAGGCTCGGTAAGAATTCGAATCAGTGCCTGCTCGTCAAGCTCTTCAAGAACAGTAATTACAGGTAATCTTCCTATAAGCTCAGGCAAAAGCCCGAATTTAACCAAATCATGCGGAACAACCTTTTTAAATATGTTCTCTGCTTCCTTGGAAGATGCTTTTATCTGGCCACCAAATCCAAGAGAGGATGAATCTGTACGCTTTTTAATTGCGGCTTCAAGTCCATCAAAAGCACCACCACATATAAACAGAATATTCTTAGTGTTAATCTGAATAAATTCCTGATGTGGATGCTTTCTTCCACCCTGTGGCGGAACATTGGAAACAGTACCTTCAATTATTTTCAGTAATGCCTGCTGCACACCCTCGCCACTGACATCACGTGTTATTGAGGTATTTTCAGATTTTCTTGCAATTTTGTCGATTTCATCAATATAGATAATTCCACGCTCCGCTGCTTCGATATCAAAATCAGCTGCCTGTATTAATCTTAAAAGAACATTCTCAACATCATCGCCAACATAGCCAGCCTCAGTCAGTGTTGTTGCGTCGGCAATAGCAAAAGGAACATTAAGTATTTTTGCAAGTGTCTGTGCCAGCAGGGTTTTTCCCACACCGGTAGGCCCTAACAACAAAACATTGCTCTTTTGAATTTCAACGTCACTGTCGGATTCATTGTTGATTCTTTTATAATGATTATAAACTGATACAGCTAGTGATATTTTTGCCTGCTCCTGCCCTATCACGTATTCATCAAGTATTTCTTTAATCTGTGCCGGTTTTGTCAAGCTGATTTCAGATGATTTCTTCTTTTTGTCAATAGTGTTATTAAAGGATGTGCCGTTTTGCTCCTCAAGTATTTCATAGCAATATAACACACACTCATCGCAAATATTCGCGGTTGTAGCAGAAAACATATTTTTAACCTTATTTTCCTGCTTGCCACAAAAACTGCAACGTTTTAATCCCTCGTTATTTGCCATTTGACACCTACCTTATCTTTTTATAATTACCTTGTCAATCAAGCCGTAATTAAAGGCCTCCTCAGCAGTCATAAAATTATCTCTTTCTGTATCAGCCTGAATAATTTCTATTGGCTTTCCTGTATTCTGGCTTAGAATTGTATTTAATCTTTGTTTTGTATTAATAATATGGTCAGCACGGATTTTTATATCTGTTGCCTGCCCCTGAATTCCCCCACCAGAAATAAGTGGCTGGTGAATCATTATTTCGCTGTTAGGAAGAGCAAATCGCTTTCCCTTTGCACCTGACGAAAGCAAAAATGCACCCATAGAAGCCGCCATACCTATACAAATTGTTGAAACATCACATTTTATATAGTTCATTGTATCATAGATAGCCATACCGTCAGTTACTGAGCCACCAGGGCTGTTTATATAGAAACTGATATCCTTTTCAGGGTCCTGCCCTTCAAGATATAATAACTGAGCAACAATAAGGCTCGCAGTTGTGCTGTTAACATCCTCAGACAATACAATTATTCTGTCATTCAATAATCGGGAGAATATGTCATAAGAACGTTCTCCTCTGCTTGTCTGTTCTACTACATAAGGTACCAAGCTCATAAATAACCCTCCATTAAATGATGTCATTGCATCAGTATTTATACCAGCCTCCGAAGGTTTCAAAAACTACTTAATGTTAGCCTGTTCTTTAATAAATTCAACAGCCTTGCCAACAGCGATGTCATTCTTCAAATCCTCAGCAGCTATATATGCTTTAACCTTTTCAACTTCCATCTTATATGCTTCTGCCATTTTAGCAAATTCAGCATCAATCTCTTCATCAGAAACAGCGATGTTTTCAAGCTCTACAACTTTTTCAAGCGCAAGCCTTAGCTTAACCTGCTTTTGTGCCTGCTCTTCAAATGTCTTCCTGAAAGAGTCCAGGTCCATGCCTGTATACTGAAGATATATGTCAACACTCATTCCCTGTGATGATAGGCGGTGCTCAAAATCGTGAACCATCTCATCAATTCTGTTTTCAAACATAACCTCAGGAATTTCGCCCTTCATGTTTTCGATTACTGTATCGATAAGCTTGTTTTCTACGTCAGCGTCAGCCTTTTTCTCTTCTGCTTCTTCAAGCTTTTTCTTCAAATCTGCTTTAAGTTCATCAACAGTGTTGAACTCAGTTGTGTCCTTAACGAAATCATCATTAACCTCAGGAAGCTCCTTTGCCTTGATTTCGTGCAGCTTAATCTTGAATACAACTGGCTTGCCAGCAAGCTCAGCAGCCTGATATTCCTCAGGGAAGGTAACATCGATATCAAATTCGTCACCGATATTGTGCCCTGCAACCTTTTCCTCAAAGCCTGGGATAAACTGTCCGCTTCCAAGCTCAAGAGAAAATTCTTCTGCTTTTCCACCTGGGAAAGCAACGTTATCAAGGAAGCCTTCAAAATCGATTACTACTTCGTCGCCCATCTGAGCAGCTCTGTCTTCAACAGAAATAATTCTGACACCCTTTTGCTGTAACTTTTCAATTTCTGCATTAACAGCGTCATCTGTAACAGCATTGACTGTTTTTGTTACTTCTATACCCTTATAGTCATTAACTTCAACCTCAGGCTTTGTTATACAGATTGCCTTGAAAACAACTCCGTCTTCCTTAGAAACAGACACAACCTCAACGTCAGGACGTGCAACAAGGGTAAGACCTGATGCCTCAACAGCCTCAGCAATAGCGACAGGATATATTTCATTTACAGCGTCATCATAAAAAACAGCTTCGCCATAAGTTTTTTCAATCATTTTTCTTGTAGCTTTACCTGGCCTGAAACCTGGTACAGAAATCTTCTTTTTTGCCTTTTGATATGCTTTTTCAACAGCTGCATCAAAATCTGCAGCATTAACTTCAATCTCAAGCTCTACCTTGTTTGTTTCCACTTTATTTGTTGATTTTAAATTCATTGACATAGTCCTCCAATAATAATAAATATCCTTGTAATTATAACATAATCTATACAAATTTACTACCACTTATAATTAATTTGATACATTGCATAAATTATAATATTTTCAACGGTGAAAATTGTAAGTAATCACAAGACACTAAGGTTAAATTTATGCCATCCCGTTCCCCGTTAATGGCATATTGAGCGCTTCTTCCATGAATATGCCCATAATAGCACTGTTTTATTTGATGCTTGTATAAAACTTCTAAAATTTCATAGTTATAATTTGTTGCATAAATGGGTGGATAATGCAGGAATACTAACGGAACAAGCCCTGCTTTTTCTGCTGAGGCTATTGAGG
>QKDG01000030.1 GCA_003246805.1 Clostridia bacterium
CAACAAAACCTCAGCAATTATCAATATAATTGAGAAATTTGACCCTAAGCAGTTAATTGAGTTAAAGCCGTGTGGAGAGAAAATCTCATATTATTCCTCAAAAAGCAACGGTTCTTCCGCAAGGCTTTTCTCGTATATTCTGGCGGCATCAACCGGTTATTCACTGAGCAGCACAGCTGACGAAAACAGCCTTGCCAAATGGTTTAATCTTTCCACAAACCGTTCATCATATACAATTCACTTCGGCAAGCAGAGGCACCTTAATGAACTTGAAGAAAATGAAATTTTTACAAGACTGCTTGAAAGTATACTTATTTTTTCAGCCTGCTAACACTATTCTTGTGTGGGCTCATCTTTAATGCTTTCACTTTCTGACATAATATCGTCGTTTTCTGGGGTTGTTGTATCAATAGCTTCCACAGAAAAAGTATCTTCTATGCTTTCATAATCATAACAGATGTTTTTTGCCTTTATATTTTTGCTTTTTCTGTTTAATATCAATACATACGCTATCAGCAAAGCAGCACCCAAAAATGTTATGAGTATTCCTGTTATTAATCCCGGTGTCATATAATCAAATCGTATTTCAACATCCTGTCCGGCAGGGCAAAGGACCGCCATCAAACCATTGTCAACAACTTCTATGTCAACAGCTTCGCCGTTAACGGTAGCGCTAAATCCTTTATCATACGGAACACTGAAAAACACGAGGCTTTCTTTTTCAAGATTGATTTTTGCAGTAAAACCTTTTGAATCTTCTTCAAAAAAATATGCGGCGGCGGCTATGCGTTCATTGCAGTCTTCGGTATATTCTTGTATTGTGTAGTCCTCATCATATTCTTCAACAGGGAGAGGAGAAATAACATCCTGATATTTTTCTATCTGCGCCTCGTCAAGCATCAGCCCCTTTAAAAGAAGCCCGTCTCTGGCTGAAAGGCTTTTTCCGTTCAACTGCTCGTCTGTTATATAATATTCGAAAGCAAACCCCATTGGGATATAATTCTCGTTTTCATATATGTCAAAATTATTCTGTGTTGATATTTTATTAAACCCCGGCATATCAAGCTGTTTTTCATTAGTCCTGTTAAAATAATACTTAACAGATAACAATCCTCTCAGCGGATATCTGCTGGTTTCAATCCTTGATGCAACATCCCTCGTTATCCCCAGGCTTTTATAGAATGTCATAATCGACCCTGGCACAACACTGTGAAAAGCTCTCATTGATGAATATCCCCAGAACATAGGGTAGTTATCCATTGACTGACTTATATCAACCCTGAAATATTCATCCCCTGTGTCAAGTGTAATATTGCTCTTGCCATTTATTGACTCGCTTATATATTGCTCCTGATACGGGCCCTGCGCGATACCATACCATACGATTGTCGCAGTGCAGATAAATGCTGATACTGTTGTTAGAGTTATTGCTTTTTTATAGAATCCTTTGTCCTTTTTTGAATAATAAGCCAGATAGCACAGAGCAAAAAGCCCGACTGCTGTTACAACTACCGATAACCAGAAAAGCAAAGGATACTCAGCAAGGCTTGCAATGTTAATGATGCTTTTATCCTTTTCATCATGTGATGGTATTAAGCCGACAGCTATAAAGAAAAACAGTGAAATAACACACAAAGGAATTCCTTTTTTTATAGACATTTCCTTATTGTCAATAACATACGCTGTCATCACGCACATTATCAGTATCGGCATATAATACCATCTTGCATAATACGCACTGTTAAATGCATAAAATGAAGTGTTAAGAAACGGAATGAAAGCGCAAACAATACATACAAGAATTAAACTTTTCATCCAGTGCTTTCGTTTATCTTTAAAGAAGGCTATAACCCCAGCCATAGAAAACATCGGCAAGTATCCGGCAATTGATGCCCACCTTGCTGTGTTTGAAGAAAACAGATTTGACCTTGCGGGAGGGTCTGACAGCATAAAGAAGCTTTGAATAATACGAAATATCCTGAATTTATCATCATATACCACAATATCATATCCACACAGCCATGATTCAACCCTTGGATTATCAACAACTGCAAGCACAGAAGGCAAAAGTAAAAAGCAAGCAAGCATTATTCCAACGACTGCTTCAAAAGCCAGTGCCATGAACTTTTTAAAATCAATGTTAAAATCCTCACACGAACACCTGAATATAAAATAAATAAACAAAAAGGTTACCTGCCCTGTGAAAAAAAAGTAATTTATCATTGCGCATAAGGCAACGGCAAGGGCAAATACCCCACGTCTGTTATTATTAACTCTCTCTTCAAGTGCGATTAGCAACAACGGGAAGAAAGCGACAACATCGTGAAAATGATTAAAAAAGATATTATACAGCTGAAATCCTGAAAGCGCATATAAAATTCCTGCAATAACACAGGCGTTTTTACTTTTTATAAATCTTCTTGCAAAGGCATAGCTTGTTACTCCTGCTACACCTGTTTTTAATGCAAGCAGCCAGGGCATCATATACACTGTAAATTCACTCGGAAAGGGGAGAGTGAGCCAAAAGAAGGGGCTTCCCAACAGATAAAAGGAATACGAGCCCATAAAGTTTGAGCCTAAGTCGGTTCCCCAATCCCAAAAGATATTTCCGTTTGAAATAGCTTCATGTGCGTGATAATAAAAAGGTATCTGCTGGGAATTGTAATCACCATAATACAAGAAAATACCTTTGTTATATACAAGAACAGGCAATACAACAAGTATAATTATACTAAATGTTATTAAGAACACCTGCCAGTATTTTTCCTTTTCGGTTTTTTGCAGGTTAGCGCTCATCATATTCCACACCTTCCGTCGTTTTTTTATTCCGCATAAAGTATAACATAATTTTAAACAAAATTAAAGCACTTGCAAAGAATTTGCACGTGCTCAGAGTTTCGAAAAAATATGATTTTTTCTGCAAAGGGGTATGGGGACGACCGCAATGCCCCCGATTTATATTTCAATCAAATTAGAAATTTTTCTGCGAAGGGGTGCGGGGGCGACCGCAAAGCCCCCGATTTATATTTCATTCAAATAAGTATTTTTTATGCGAAGGGGTATGGGGGCGACCGCAAAGCCCCCGAAAGATATGTAATCAAATTATGATATCAGGGGTTTTGCCCCTTTTTATTTTGTATTAAATATTTATCTGAACTACCCCCACTAACTTTTTCGTAACCGAAAAAGTCAGCAAAAAGGTTTTGTCGTTCCATGCTACGCAACTAAACGTTGCTACGCTGTTGGAACGATGACTAAACTTTAAATTTCGTCTGCAAAAAGCATTGCGTGTGCTTTTTGCTTATTATAAGGTGCGTGCTATCATATCAAAGATTGAGCATTATTATTAATTTTTTTGTGCGAATGGGTGCGGGGGCGACCGCAAAGCCCCCGTAATTGGCAAGTAACATTTTTTGAATCTTTTAATTTATCGAAATGCTCAATTTAATTATTTATCTTCCAAATCTTTTTCTATAATATATTTTGGCCTTGCCTTGGTTTCAAGATAAATCTTTCCTATATACTCACCAACAACGCCGATTG
>QKDG01000162.1 GCA_003246805.1 Clostridia bacterium
ACCGCTTTCATAGCACTGCTTAGCTTACCTTTTGCAAAAATAAAATCAAGCGTTTCAATTGCCTCAATATTCAGCTTTATTTCCTTTTTAAAATCATCTATGCATGAAGTCAACGTATACAGGATTTTTTCAATTTCACGCTGTCCCGAAATTTCAAGCACCGAAAGCTCCTCACGGTATTTTGCAATTGCAGATGGCTCAATAAAATAAGTAGCCCCTGTTGCTGAAATATCAATTACAGAACCGGAAACCTGATTTTTGTATTCTTTTTTTACCGGCAGAGTTAAGTGCCCGCTTCTGTTTGAAACAAAGCCATCGTAGAAGTATTCTTTCTTTCCTTTAAGAATAGAATCAAGCTTTGCCTTAATCTGATTGTTTGTATTTTCAATTTTTCGGCGTATATCGCGAAGGGTATTT
This sequence comes from Clostridia bacterium, assembly GCA_003246805.1. Classification (GTDB taxonomy): domain Bacteria; phylum Bacillota; class Clostridia; order Oscillospirales; family Ruminococcaceae; genus SZUA-444. The sequence continues at coordinate 418 of QKDG01000162.1, forward strand.
GACGCTGAACTGTCAACCTGTTCATTGTGGATGCATCTGTCAATTTCATCATATAAAAGCTCCAGGCTGTCAATCGAATTTCCGTAGTATGCAATTTTTGCGCCTGTTATTTCTGCTTTTTTAAGAAATGCTTTCAGGCGTCTGCATGACGAAAGAAAGTGCTGAAATTCCGTCAGCTCTTTTGGATCAAGCATTCCACCTTTGCTTGCTGTTTCAAGATATTTTTCAGTATTCTTCATAGTTGTAAGCGGAGGATTTCCAACTGTATCAAGAATTTTTCTTGCCTCATTGGTATCCTCGCAGTTTGAGTAAACATCATTTTCACGTAAAAATGGAGATAACTCCAATATTCTTTCTTTTGCTTTATCATTTAGTGCATATTCACTTAACATTTCGATTATTTTATTAAATTCAAGTGTATTTTTGCTATTCATTTTAATCACCTCAATAAAAAAATCCGCAGTGTACCGTTTTTCAACAGATACCTGCAGACATAGTAATCCTGATAAATTAAAAAAAGCACAGCAGATTATGCCATGCCCTGTAAATATAACAGGACGGCTTTTGTCAATAGTATATCGTGAAAAAACGTACACAAACCAAGACACATAAAAAATATGCCTTAAAATATACATTTGAGGTTAGCAATTACTTGCTGTTAACCTCAATCACAGATACTATTAACAAAAAAACCATCCTTTCAAAAGCAAAATATATTGATAAAACGATAAAATTATGATAATATAGGAATGTTTAAGGAATTTAATTTATAACTAACCTATAATACACTATTATCATACCATATTTCAAGCCGTTTGTCAATAGGCAAAATAAATAAATTTCGCAGAGCATTTTATGAATTTTGATTTAACACCTGAACTGATTCAATTTTCTTGAATACAATATTCTCAAAATCAGGGAGCTGCTTTTCGACAGCTTCACAATACTCAACATTAATATCCTTTTCTTTGTACTCACCGATACATCTGACCGACTCCTTCACTGTGATTTTATTCTACATCCTCCCCTTAGAGGAGTGTCAAGAGGTTTTTGAAAATTATTTTTCTATCGCTAAAAACGAGGTTATTCTCCCTGCCGTATATTCATCCAATACTCCATGTTCAGGGCAATAAAATTTTCCCTCATAATATAAAACCCAGTGAGTATATCCTGCATTCATATGAACAGTTAAAATTGAATAATCACTTTGAACAGGATTTTTCTTAGATATTCGCACGTTTTTAGGTGCATGTCTATAACCGTAATAGTCAAGTATTTCGATAAGTTGTCCTATGCTAGTGGGACCGCTTGTTTTCATATCCTTTATGACTTCATTTATGTCCTTGCCAGTAATCATTGCAATACAAGCCTGTCCGCAGGTGCTGAAGTTTGGCTGAATAACAATATGCATACTATTCACCTTTTTTCTTTATAGGTATTAATAAATCAAGCTGAATATATTCGTTAACTGCACCCGTATAATACGAATAAGCATTGATATGCTCCTCAAGTGTTCCTCCCATACCAAATGGCTCACGGTGATTGATTTCATATTCATTGCTCTTATTCATACACTCATAAAATGTTCCCCACTCGTGAAAATTACCCATCTTAATGCAATGTGCTGCATATAATCCGCCTGCAAACTGTTTCTTTTCAAGCGGTGCGGATACTTCCATATCATCAGGAATAGTAACCCAGAATTCATATCCATATTGCTCGTGTTCCCTCTGCGGTGAAGGATTATTGAATCCATACACTCTGAAATCAGGCTTTATTTCTGGCAAATTTACCTCTTCAATAAACTTTCTGAGTTTTTCACCTGCATTATCCTCTGGATTCTCACCTATGTAGTGACTTGACGCAACTGTTGCAGGCGGCAGATATACAATTCTGATATCCATTTGACTTTCGATAATTTTGTTCGCATTACTTAATTGTTCCATTGAATGCTCCTCCTTCAAATTAAGCTTTGAAAGGCTTAGAGCATTGGCGATTTCAATTAGCTCATTATCCTCAAGCAAATATAGATGTATTTTCTCTTTTATACTTAAATCAAGCCGATTAATAAAAGTACTGAGAATATTTCGGATGGTGCTGAGTGCATTAATCTCATCATCAAGTGAAACAATGTTGTCCCTCAAAATCTGCAATGCCTTTATTTGCTCATAGTCATCAAGAATAATTGCTATCTGTTTAAGCGGAATACGCAGTTTTCTTAGTATTATAATCTGCTGTAAACGTCTTATCGCAGTTTCATCATAAATGCGATATGCATAATCTTCTTTTCGACTGCTCGATATTAACCCGATTTTCTCATAATAGCGAAGCATTCTTGTTGATACATCAAAATTTCGTGAAACCTCACTAATTGTCATTATTTCCATATACCCATCTCCTTTCCTGCTTAATTATAAAGTACGACACAGTGTTCAAGTCAAGAGATTTTTAAATCTTTTTTATCCTGATTTATTTCACGGGGAATGTATTTTTTCTCCGTCACAATGAGATTCCACAGTCGGTTAAGCTTGAACATGCGAAAATCCCCACGAAGCTGACAGTATCCGAAAACATACCATGCCGGCCACTGAAAAACTATAAGATACAGTTCGATTTTTCTCTTTGAACTTCCCTTTGAATAAAAATAATCAAACTCTATTAATTGACAATTATCAATTGCATTGCGTATATCCTCAATCTTTGGACCAAGACTTGCTTTATAGTGTGAAGATAAATCGATAAGTATATTGTCCGAAATGACAGAATTGCTTTTCAGCGTAAGCTTTTCTGCAAGCTTTCCGCTTTCAGGAGAAGTTAAAACGCTGTCAAGTCCTTTAAGTCCTGTGAAAAGCATTTTCAAGCCCTTGTCTGAAAGCAGTGCTTTATCTATTTTATAACCCTGTGCAATCGATATTCCGCCGTTATAACCCTGCTCGGTAACAATGGGTATTCCTGCTTTGCATATATCATCAATATCACGGTTTATTGTTCTTCTTGACACCTCAAATTTTTCAGCAAGATAAGGCGCAGTAACCTTTTGCTCACGAAGCAGGACTGTAATTATTCCGATAAGACGGTCAATTTTCATGTTTCTGCACCTGAATATTTTTCAAGATAAATAACCTTTAAATCAGCAGCTATCTGCTTTTCACTGAATACAATATAGCCGTTTTTCTTGTACAGTTCAAGATTTTTCCTGCTTTTATCACTTGTAAAAAGCTCATATCTTACTTTGGGATAAACCGCTTCAATTTCAGCAAGAAGTCTTGTACCTATGCCATTTCCCTGATAAGCAGGTTGTACAATAAGCTTTCCGATATATAGGGTATTATCCTTTATAAAGCCTCTTACTGAACCTATGATTTTCCCAAGCTCATCTTCGGCTTTCAGAATAAGGCCGTTCTGAAATTCCTGCTGTAACTCCTCAAAGGTCTGCTTCAGCGGAGGTATATTGTAATTATTAAGCAGACGTGCCTCACTTTGATATGCAAGATACTGCAGTTCAAGTATTTGCTTTAAATCTCTGTATTCAGCTTTGATTATTTTATAATTCATTTGTACAAAAACATCAGGCTCACCGCCTGTTATTTCCATCTGATATAATGACCACAGTTTATGAGGATTGTTTTCTAGCCTTGCTTTCACATTATCCCACTTTAAATTTAGATGCCTTTGCATATTCTTCTCAAAGCGCTCTTTTAATATATTAAGCAGTTCCTCCTGCTGATTAATAGTTAGTTCTTTTTTACTTATATCCATATCAAAACCTCCAGTATATACAAAAAGCTCAGCAATTCTTTGAAAAGTTACTATTTTGAGATATTCTCATTATAACGTAAAACAACAATTTCCTTAATTAAATCAATAGGCAAATGCATATTATAAGGAAATTGAATTGCACCCTTTGAATGTTTATAATTGGATAATCTATCTTTAAAAGCAGAAATTCCGCTTGGTGATGGATAAAATCCAATATGCTTTTTATTTGCCGCAAAATGAACAAGATTACCATTTATATAAAATGTCGCCATTCCCCAGCTGATTTTCTCTTTAACATTTGGAGCGGCTTCTTTAATAGTATTTCTAATCATTTCAAGCTTTTCTCGAATATCATCAGGAAACTGCGAAATATACTCATCAACAGTTTTGATTTCAGTTTTAGTATCATCCATAATTACACACACTTTCAAATTTATCATTATCTGCAAATTATTATTAATATTGTACCATAAATTTTTGATTAAAGCTATAATTGCATAATATAAAAAATATTTTATGGCAGTGAAAATAATATAACAAAAGCGCAATTTATATATTTTTTGCAAGAACGAGTAAATGCACTTGAAATTTAGAAGAAATTAAAGTGAAATTTGTAAATCGCAGGGTTGTCAATACAAACGTTATATAAAATCTATCACTGAGGTAGCTTGTAACATTCGTTATATGCTTACCTCAGTGATAGATTGGCTCCCCAAGTTGGACTCGAAGGAAGTCGACTTTTTAATT
>QKDG01000092.1 GCA_003246805.1 Clostridia bacterium
CAAGCGCTGCTGAACTTTTTTCCGCGGCTTTACGGGATTACGACAAGGCTACTCTTGTTGGCACAACAACCTATGGTAAAGGCGTAATGCAGGAGACTTATGAGCTTTCTGACGGAAGTGCTATTGTTTTTACCACTGCTAAATACAAGACGATAAAGACCCCTAACTTTGATGGTATAGGGTTGAAACCTGATTATGAGGTTTCATTAAACAATGGTACAGAGGGAAGCAACCCGCTTACTAACGAAGCAGATACTCAGTTTCGAAAAGCTATTGAGGTTACCTTGGCGAAAATTGGTTAATATGCATGAACCCTTCACAAATGTGGGGGGTTTTAAATTGGCTTATTGTTAAAACACTTTTTTTGTGTTAAAATATATATCGTGATTCTATTTTAATAACTTATATATCGAAGGGATTGTTTTTTAATGACTAACAGCTATGAAAGCCCGTTTTGTACCCGCTATGCAAGCAAGGAAATGCAGTACATTTTTTCTGCTGATAAAAAATTCTCAACATGGAGAAGGCTTTGGGTTGCACTTGCACGTGCTGAAATGAAGCTTGGGTTGCCAGTTACACAGCATCAGGTTGACCAGCTTGAAGCTAATATTGATAATATAGATTATGAAGAGGCCGCAAAGCGGGAGGCTCTCGTAAGGCATGATGTTATGGCACACGTTCAGACCTACGGCGTCTGCTGCCCTGATGCAAAGGCAATTATTCATCTTGGTGCAACCTCATGCTATGTTGGTGACAATACCGATATCATAATAATGCGTGATGCACTCAGCGTTGTTAAAAGAAAGCTTATAAATGTTATAAATCAGCTTTCATCATTTGCTGACAAATACAAGGCAATGCCAGCACTCGCCTATACACATCTTCAACCGGCACAGCTTACGACGGTGGGAAAAAGGGCTACCTTGTGGTGTAATGAATTTTTGATGGATTTGGAAGAAATTGAATACAGAATTTCATGCTTAAAGCTTTTGGGGCAAAAGGGGACAACAGGAACTCAGGCTTCTTTTGTTGAGCTTTTTAAAGGTGACAGCGATAAAATCAATCTGCTTGAAAAAATGATTTGTGAGGAAATGGGGTTTGACGCTGTTGTGCCTGTTTCTGGCCAGACATATTCACGAAAAATTGATGCACAGGTGCTCTCTGCCCTTGGTGGAGTAGCGCAAAGTGCTAGCAAATTTTCAAACGATTTAAGAATACTTGCGAATTTTAAGGAAATGGAGGAGCCTTTTGAGAAAAATCAGATTGGCTCATCTGCAATGCCTTATAAAAGAAATCCGATGAGGTCTGAGCGTATTACGTCCCTTGCACGATATGTGATAATAGATACACTGAACCCTGCTTTCACCTCTGCTACGCAGTGGTTTGAAAGAACCCTTGATGATTCTGCAAACAAGCGCATAGCAGTTGCCGAGGCATTCCTTGCCGTTGATGCTATTCTCAATATCATGCTTAATGTTACAGACGGTCTTGTTGTTTATCCAAAGGTTGTTCACCAGCGTGTAATGAAGGAGCTGCCATTTATGGCAACTGAAAATATCATGATGCAGGCTGTTAAAAAAGGTGGCGACCGTCAGGAGCTCCACGAAAAGCTGAGAGTGCATTCAATCAATGCTGGCAAAGCAGTAAAGGAAGAAGGCAAGGATAACGACCTGATTGACAGAATTGTCAATGACCCTTCATTTATGATTACCCGTGAGGAAACTGATGAAATCCTTAAACCGGAAAACTTTATCGGAAGAAGTATTGAGCAGGTGGATGACTTTATTGCTCAATGCGTTAGCCCTGTAATAAATAAAAACAAGGATATTCTTAATGAGAAAGGGGAATTATCTGTTTAAACTGTATAAAAACTAATTTTTTAAATGTGTAAAGTGGTTCATATTGACTTTTTGGCAAAAAAAATATATACTAAATAAATAATGCCGATTGTATTTTTGTACAAGCTGATAAAACTATAATCGCATACGTATAATTTTCTATACAGGGGGATTAAAAGTGCGACGTATTAAAAAACCTGTGTTTTTTGTCGTTCTCATAAGTATACTTGCCTTTGGATATCTTTCAATATTCGGCATACATACTCAGTATGGGGACATAAAAACCACCTATATTAAAGGCATAAGCGATATCAGATGGGGTATTGATATCCGTGGCGGTGTTGATGTTACCTTCACACCACCAGAATCTATTGATGCTACCGAAGCTGAGCTTGATTCTGCAAAAGCCGTTATAGAACAACGACTGACATCACTGAGTATTACAGATAAAGAGCTTTACGTTGATTATATCAATGATAAAATCATTCTAAGATTCCCATGGAAATCTGATGAAACCGATTTTGACCCAGAGCAGGCCGTAAAGGAAATCGGCGAAACTGCACTTCTGACATTTAGGGAGGGTGCTGAGGTTGACGCTGCCGGGCTTCCTACCGGCATTACCGCTGAGAATATTATTCTTGAAGGTAAGGATGTCAGCAAAGCGACTGCTGCTTATAATCCGGAAGATAAAGAGTATTATGTAAGCCTTGAATTCACTGATGAGGGCGCTGAGAAATTCTCGACCGCTACTGCTGAGCTTTCAAAGACACAAGGGCAAATTTCAATATGGATGGATGACGTAATGTTTTCTGCTCCTTCTGTTCAAGCCCACATAACTGATGGAAAAGCAACTATTACAGGTAACTCTGCAAGCCCGTTCACAATAGATGAGGTTAAATCTCTTGCCAACAAAATCAATTCTGGCTCACTGCCTTTCAAGCTTGAATCAAGTAACTTGAACATTATTTCTCCTACACAGGGGATGGGCGCAAGGGATGCAATGGCTATTTCAGGCTTGATTGCATTTGTTATTGTTTGCTTATATATCACCTTCACATACAAGTTGCCTGGCTTTGTCGCTTCTATCGCGTTAATCGGACAAGTTGTAGGCTCACTTGCTGCTGTTTCCGGCTTCTTCGGATTTATGCCAAGCTTCACTTTAACACTGCCTGGTATTGCAGGTATTATCCTCTCTATCGGAATGGGTGTTGACGCTAACGTTATCACATCAGAGCGTATAAAGGAAGAGCTTAACAAGGGTAAATCACTTGATGGCTCCATTGAGCTTGGCTTTAAACGGGCATTTACTGCTATTTTTGACGGTAACCTGACTGTTATCCTTGTTGCTTTGGTCTTGATGGGTGCATTTGGCCCACCAGACAGCTGGATTTCTAAGGTGTTAAGCCCGATATTCTTCATGTTTGGTCCTTCAACAGCAGGAACAATTTACTCATTTGGCTATACACTGATTGTCGGCGTTATTGCTAACTTTATTTTCGGTGTAACAGCTTCAAGATTAATGCTTGCTTCACTTTCAAGATTCAAGGGGCTAAGAAATAAAAAACTATATGGAGGTGCTGAAAATGCCTAAAACCTACGATATAGTTGGAAAACGAAAAATTTATTATATCATATCTTCTTCAATAATTGCTCT
>QKDG01000056.1 GCA_003246805.1 Clostridia bacterium
CTGAGCGAGCCTGTTATGGCTCGCTTGTTTTATCTTTGTCTTCGCCTTCTTCTATTCTCTCTTCTGTCGGTTGCATCACACAATGCCCATTTTTGCCACACTGGCTGCATTTGCCACTGCATCTGCCTTTTGACTGATTGTATATACTCCTGATTACGGTATAAATAGCCCAGCCTATTAAAATTATACATAACGCTATTATTACTTTATCCATTAAATCGCCTACCTTATAAATAATGAACCAATCTGATAAATTGACATTGAAATTAAATATGCAACAGATATCTGCATTATGGCACTTCCAAGCGCCCATTTCCAGCTGCCCATCTCACGCTTTATTGTTGCAAACGCTGAAATACAAGGCACATATAACAAACAGAAAACCATAAAGCTGAATGCTGATAGTGGTGTGAATACTCCTGACAATATTGTCATAAGCTGTTCTTCATTTGTGGCAGAATACAACACAAGCATCGAACTTACAACAGCTTCTTTTGCTACAAGGCCGGATAAAATGGATACACCCGCCTGCCATGTGCCAAACCCAAGTGGAATAAATATTGGGGCTATCATTCTTCCCACATATCCAAAAATGCTCTCGTTACTGTCAGCTGTCATTTGCAAAGATGGGGTGAAGTTTTGAAGCAGCCATATAAGAACGCTCATAGCAAAAATAATTGTTCCTGCTTTAACCAAAAAGTCCTTGCACTTTTGCCAGGTATTTTTTATTACTGCTGATAACACTGGCATTCTGTAAGCAGGCAGCTCCATTATGAAAGGTGCCATGTTGCCTTTGAACATTGTTTTGTGCAAAATAAGCCCCGATATAATTGCAACCATAAATCCAATCAAATACATTGATAAAACAACAAGTCCCTGATTTTCCTTAAAAAACAAGCCTGCAAACAAAGCATAAATCGGTAGCTTAGCAGAGCATGACATGAAAGGAACAAGCAAAATTGTTAGGCGCCTTTCGTTTACATTCTCTGTTGTTCTTGTTGCCATAACAGCAGTGGTTGTACACCCAAAGCCCATAAGCATAGGTATAAATGACTTGCCCGATAAGCCAAGCTTTCGTAGAAATTTGTCGGTTATAAAAGCAGCCCTTGCCATATATCCGCTGTCCTCTAACAGGGTGAGGCACAAAAACAGTAACACTATCTGTGGCAGGAATGTTAGTATTCCGCCAACACCACTGATGACACCGTTTATCAAAAGGTTAGATGTCCATTCTGGTGCATTTGATGCGTATAAAACCTTTTCAACAAAAGGCGTTAATATATTTGTGAAGAATACATCAATTAAGTCTGAGAAAAAGGTGCCCACTGGGCCAAATGTCAATGAAAATATTCCGAATAAAACGAGCAGAAAAATAGGGAATGCAAGTAATCTGTTTGTAACAACAAGGTCAATTTTATCTGATGTTGTCATCTTTTTATCGGACTTGCCTTTTATTACAGCTTTTTTTACAACCTCTGAGATAAACCGGTATCTCGCATCTGCAAGCATTGCCTCTCTGTCGCCATAGGATGAGGTTTTTTCATACTTCACTACTATCTGCTCGATTCTATCAAGCTTTTCTTTATTAAGCTTTAAAATACCAGGAACTTCTCCGTCCCCTTCAAGCAGCTTTGATGCATAATAGGAGTATGGTAAATTAAGCTCACAATTTCTCACAATAACTGAATAAACTTCATTCAAAGCATTCTGTGTATTATGGTCATAATTAATTTCCGGCGGGATTTTTTTGTTTGCAATTACATCCTCTATATCTTCTATTATCTTGGATATATTGTCGTTCCTCCTTGCTGAAACAGGAACAACAGGGATTCCCAGAAGCTGTGATAGATATATGCAGTCAATGTTCCCACCACTTGACTTAACATCATCCATCATGTTTACAGCAAGCACCATAGGCTTGTTAAGCTCAATCAGCTGGCAGGTGAGATATAAATTTCTTTCAATATTTGTTCCGTCTATTATATTTATTATTGCATCCGGATTGTGATTTAAAACATAATCCCTTGCTATTCTTTCCTCCATTGAATATGGTGCAAGTGAATAAATACCAGGCAAGTCAACTATATCGTGGTTCCCTACAAGTGTTTTACCTGATTTTTTCTCAACCGTTACGCCAGCCCAGTTTCCAACATACTGATTGCTGCCTGTAAGGGAATTAAAAAGAGTTGTCTTCCCAGAGTTTGGATTTCCTACAAGAGCAATTACTGACATTGGTTTACTTCCCTTTCTACAAAAATGCTTTCAGCCTCACTTCTTCTGATAGAAAGCTCGTATCCACGCAGATTAATTTCGATAGGGTCACCAAGAGGAGCAATTTTTTTTACAGTAATTTTAACCCCTGGTGTGATGCCCATATCAATCAAACGCCTTTTTAATGCACCCATACTGCCAATGCTTTTTACTGTTGCGCTCGAACCAACTTTTATACTGTTTAAATTGATTTCTTTCATATTTCACATTCTTTCCTTTTTAAAATTACTTTTTAAATAGTGGTGTTTTTTCATATTTTCTTTTCAAACAACATAAAGCCTTTTTCTCAATTCTTGAAACGTAGGACCTTGAAATATCAAGCTTATTTGCGATTTCTCTTTGTGTTAGTGGATAGTATCCATATAGTCCGTATCTTAGCTTAATTATTTGTGATTCCCGTTCGTCCAGGCACTCATCAATATATTTATATAACTGCTCTGACTTTATTATCAAGTCAACAGTTTCAACCATACAGTCAGAATCTGCAACGATATCCATCAGTGTTAGCTGGTTTCCATCCTTATCAGTATCAATTGATTCCTCAAAATGAATTTCCCCGCTGCATTTACGAAGACTCCTGAAATGCATTAAAATTTCGTTATCAATACATTTGCTTGCATAGGTTGCAAATCGTGTTCCTTTTTTATAATCAAAGGTAGAAACAGCTTTGATTAGTCCTATTGTGCCTATTGAAATCAAGTCTTCCTGTTCCTTTGTGTTTGAATAATACTTTTTTATAATATGTGCCACAAGCCTCAGATTATGTTCAATCAGCTTGTTTCTCGCTTCAGTATCGCCGTTACCCATAAGTTCAAAGCATTTTAGCTCTTCCTTGGATGAAAGTGGCTTCGGGAATACCCCGTTCCCCTCAAGATGCAAGGCAAAGTATAATAGATTGTTAAGTGCAAAATTAATAAGATTCGTAAACATTGTTATCCCCCCATATTTAATGCGCGCGCTTTTTAAATTATATGTGGGTACAACTTTTTACTATACTTGAAATCAGTCTATTATTTAATCAATCTGGTTATGTTTTTATTGTACACTTTTTTAGTGTTTTTTGCAATAACAAATTTTATTACGAAATAAGCCTGTTTTTATAGCAATTTTTACAAGAAAAGTCTTCTGATTTAACGCAAAAGATTTAAGCAAAAGACTTTAAGAAATACTATTTTTTT
>QKDG01000194.1 GCA_003246805.1 Clostridia bacterium
AAATGATACACCGTAAATGTAGCAGTTCCTTCTTCAATATCTATGCTGTCGGGTGTGTAATACTCCCATGTGTCATCATAAAAATAGGCAAAAAACAGCTCCTCTGCCTGTGCTTCATCAAGCAAATCATCAGGAATTTTAAGTGTTGCAGTAACAGGCTCATTCAAACGGACATTCTTCATTCCATCAACATCAAATTCCACAGGTGTGCCATACAATTCAAAGCCATTGATTTCATAATCCTCTGCCTCATCCTCATTGAGAATATTCATCGTTACACTGACATCCTCATCAAAAGTATCTTCAGGGATATTAATTTCCCAGCCGTCACTGGTAGCTTGCCCCATTGTGACTTCTTCGTCGGTTTTAACTTCCTTTTCAATTGTTCCACCAAATTTTAAAGTTGTTTTTTTGTCGCAACCAGCAAACAAAGAAGATATTGATATCATCATACAGCAAACTATTATTAGCGAAATAAATTTTTTGAACATAAATTATTTTCCTTTCAACTTATTCTTTATTATTTCTTCTGCCTGAGGATAAAACTCCTCATTACAAAAGACAACCATGCTGGTAACCAAACCTGCCTTTAAGACGATTGTTTTTTTGTTTGCGCTGAATTTAGCCTTTGTGATATTTGACCATCTTATGAAAATATCCTGCCTGGATTGTGCTAACATTCCGGCACCTGCGACAGTCGGTTTGCCAGACAAAACGCCAAGCGCCACCGTAATATTATTGATTGCCTTATTTTTCTTTGCCTGTTTTTCCTGTGTTTTGCACCGTATACCTTTTTTATCAAGTATGTATTCAACATTATATTTCCCGCCATAAACAAGCATGACAAACAGCCATGTCAATGCAAGTAAAATAACTATCAACAGCGCTGCATAGTATGCCTCACTGATAATAAAAACCACAAACAGTATTCCAAAAGGGATGCCAATGCATATACCAAGCTGAAATAAGATTTTTGAATTTTTAAATATCGGGACTTGCATCTTCCATTCTAATTTATCAATCATATCAATCACCATTATAATGTAAAATTTATACTAACATATTATCATAACTGATAATAAAATAAAATAAATATACAATTAACATTCAGATAATAGTTCTAAATTTTAGCAATGTTATCATGTTATAATTTAAAAAGTTATATGCTTAAAACAAAGGCGGGACTTTTTGTCGCACGGGGGGGGATTATTGAGCGGAAACATTTTAAAACATTTTTGTTCAAGAATAAGCTTTTTATGTTGCATAATGGTATATTTTAGTGTAAAATTGTTTATAGTAAAGTTTAAAATTGCCAAGGCTCTTGTGAATATCAGTGCCACACTAAGCTCGCATTATTAATTATGTGTAAATTTTTATTTCAATTGCACGCCAATTGCTAATTTATTATCAGTTTTAAGAAGGAGGACCCACTGTGAAATTTGTATGCTACCCTAAATGCACTACTTGCCAGAATGCACAGAAATGGCTTGATGAATATGGTTTTAAATATGAATTTAGGGATATCAAAATTAATAATCCAACTAAGGAAGAATTAAAGGAATGGCACGCAAAAAGCGGTCTTCCACTTAAAAAGTTTTTTAACACAAGTGGCGTTAAATACAAAGAACTTGGTCTTTCCAAAAAGCTTGCAACTTTGAGCGACGATGAGCAGCTTGACCTTCTTGCTACCGACGGAATGCTTGTGAAGCGCCCGATATTAGTTACAGAAAAATCTGTGATAGTAGGATTTAAACCCATTGATTGGATTGAAGTCCTTTAAGAATCACATCAGTATTCTCTCAATAAGTGCATATCTTCATAACTATCACCCAACATAAGAAGTATCATAAAGCATTTGCAGGGTTGTGCTAATTTGCTGAAATCTTTATATTGGGCGATAATTTTTAGCCTGTGAGCAAGCATAGTCTTGCCAAAGGGCATTGACAGAGCAAAAAATATTATTTGAAGGGGTTGATTCTTTGATTAAGCACGGTTATAAAATTGTATTGGTATTAGGTATGCTAATTGGAATTATTCTGACACTCATTAAAATTGTTAATGTTCCTGAAGAAGAATGGAATATTGTCTTACCCGAAAATGCTGGTTTAAATAACTCGGTCATTAATGATGTGGTAGACAAAATGCATAATGGCGATTTTGGCAATATTGATGGCTTGGTTGTTTTAAAAGATGGGAATCTTGTTGTTGATGAATATGATAATAATTATACCTCGGCAAAAGTACATACTGTCCAATCTGTTACAAAGAGTATAACGTCATTATTAATAGGTATCGCAATTGATCAAGGCAAGATTTCTTCAGAAGATGAAAAAGTCATTGATTATTTTCAAGATTATAATATTGAAAATTTAGATGATAACAAGAAAAACATAACAATCAAGAACCTATTAACAATGACAGGTGGCTTTGATTGGGATGAGTTAGAATTCACACGTGGAAAAGAAAGCCCTATAGAAAGATTGAATAGAAGCACTGACTGGGTTAAAACCTCTATAGATTCACCAATGAAAACCGAACCTGGTAGTATGTTTCGATATAACAGTGGTGGAGTTATCATTTTGGACCATATAATTAAAGAATCGACGGGAATGCATTCAGATGAATTTGCTGAAAATTATCTGTTTTCTCCACTTGGAATTAATAAATCTATCTGGCTTAACCAATTCATTTTTTTTGGAACAGCACATACTGGAGGCGGGTTGTATTTAACACCGAAAGATTTAGCGAAAATAGGGCAATTAATCATTAACAAAGGTGTGTGGGATGGGAAACAGATTGTATCTGAAGAATGGATTGATAAAATGACAGCCGAGCATATTGACTATGTAGAATTAGGGCTTGTAAAACCAAAGTATGGATATCTGTTTTGGCTATATCCAAGTGAAAAAAATTCAATAGATAACTATGATATTATCACATGCAGTGGTAAAGGAGGCCAGTATTTGTTTGTAATACCAGAACATAATATGGTTGTTGTTCTAACTGCAAGTAATTATGAAGATAGATACACTTCTTTATCAAGTGCTTTTGATATTTTATATAACTATATTTTGAAATCTCTGGCATAATTTTTTTTGAATGCTTCATAAAGAAAACAATTGAAAGAAGGTATATGATGATGAGAATTTTTACTGTTACAGCAATTATTAATTTTATTGTAGGGATTTTAGCATGCATACTATTTATAGCATTTGGTGGCTTCGACTTATATTTAGGTGCTGGTACTCCAAAATGGCTTTGCTGGATACCAAGCTTATTTTTTCTGTGTAGCGGATTTAACATAATTTCAGCCATAAGGTTGTCAAAAGAAAACAAGAAAAACAAAAAAGCATAATACTTTTTTCCCGCTCAATTAGTTATCAATGACACTAAAAAATTCTAAATTCTGACTAAATCAAAATTGCGAACACTTCAAATAA
>QKDG01000026.1 GCA_003246805.1 Clostridia bacterium
TTATCTCGCTTTGCAATTCTTTGTGACCTTAAATTTTCATCCGCCATTACACAAACAATATAGTTGCAAAAATCATCAACATGGCTTTCAAAAAGAGTAGGTGCATCAATTAGAATATACTTTTTTTCAGCGGCACTAATTTTTCTTATTTCATTTAAGATTTTAGTAGTGATATACGGATAAATTATTGAATTATACAGCTTTAATAAATCCTTGTCGTTAAATACAAGCTCCGCCATTTTCTGCCTGTCAAGCTCCTGAGTTTCTTCGTTGATACACTCAGGAAATACATCAAAAATATTCTTTAAACATGCTGTGCCCTTTTTGGTTACTTCCCTTGCTATTTTATCGGCATTTATTATAACAAAGCCTGCATTCTGGAAAACCTCACACACTGTTGTTTTCCCTGCTCCGCTTTGGCCTGTGAGCCCAATAACAGTTACATTTTTTAAGCTGTTCATAATTTAATTACCTCAAATCCTGCTGCACGCAACAATCTATTGTAAACAGCAAGGCCCACTCCGTCCTTTAAAGGACATCTAAAATAAACGGTTTTTGCACCGATATCGTCAAGCTCACGAAGCTTGTCAAAAAGCTGCCTTGCATTTTCTTCACTTGAATTCCCATAGGTCAAATGCGGGAAGTCTATCAAACTACTGTCTTTATCAAAAACCACACAAAAAGTGCCTTCTTCAAAATTGTTCCTGACGTAATTATTAAAAGCAACAAGCTCGCCGTCAATAACATATACCTCTGCCTTTGGGGAATAATGCTTATACTTCATCCCTGGTGAGAGTGCCTTTTCATTTTCATGAATTTTCTCGTTTACGCCCTTATCTATAATTACCGGAGCATACTTTTTTAAATCTTCTTCTGAAATCATGCCCGGTCTTAGTATCCTTATGCTATTATCCTCAAAGGATATTACAGTTGATTCAACACCCACCATGCAGGCACCGCCATCAATAATTGCCGGGATTTTACCGTTTAAATCATTATAAACGTGCTTAGCAGTAGTTGGGCTTGGCGCACCAGAAATATTTGCAGAGGGTGCGGCAAGTGGTTTTTTGCACTGTGAAATAATTTTAAGTGCAATGCTGTTTGCTGGCATCCTGATACCGACAGTATCAAGCCCGCCGCTCGTCTGCAACGGAATAATATCTTTTTTTGGCAATACCATTGTTAAAGGGCCAGGCCAAAAATTATCTGCAAGAGTATATGCAATGTCAGGAATATAACAAGCTATTTCTTCAAGCATTGACATTTTTGATATATGAACAATCAGTGGATTATCCTGTGGTCTGCCTTTTGCTTCAAAAATTTTGTATATTGCAGCAGGGTTTAAAGCATCCCCAGCAAGACCATAAACAGTCTCGGTAGGGATGCCAATAACCTCACCATTATTAATAAGCTCAACACAATAGCTTATGCTTTCCTCACTGTTTCCCAACAGCCGGGTGTTATATAAAGCCATATTATTGTTCCTGCATTGACAATTTTGCTGCTTGGTCTGCTGTTGCCAAAGCATCAAAAACCTCGTCAAGATTACCGTTCATAATATATTCAAGCCTGTAAATTGTCAGCCCTATTCTATGGTCACTCAACCTGCCCTCAGGATAATTATATGTCCTGATTCTTTCAGAGCGGTCGCCTGTTCCTACCTGAGAACGCCTTTCTGATGCAATTTTATCATTTTGCTGCTTTTGCATATCTTCAAGAATTCTTGACCGCAATATCTTCATTGCCTTATCTTTGTTTTTGTGCTGGCTTCTCTCATCCTGGCACTCAACTACAAGGTTTGTAGGAAGATAAGTAATTCTAACGGCTGATTCTGTTTTATTGATATGCTGTCCGCCTGCGCCACTTGCCCTGAAAACGTCAATTTTAAGGTCAGTCGGGTTGATTTCAACTTCAACATCATCTGCCTCTGCCAAAACAGCTACTGTAACTGTTGAGGTGTGAACTCTGCCCTGAGATTCAGTTTCAGGAACACGCTGTACTCTGTGCACTCCGCTTTCATACTTAAAACGTGAATAAGCACCATCACCACTGATACTAAACGAAATTTCTTTAAATCCACCAAGCTCGGTTTCATTCGCATTGAGAATTTCAATCTTCCAGCCCTTTGCCTCGGAATACATTGTGTACATTCTGTATAAGCTGTTGGCAAACAAAGAAGCTTCTTCTCCGCCTGCGCCACCACGAATTTCAATAATAACGTTTCTATCGTCATTAGGGTCCTTTGGGAGAAGGAGAATTTTAAGGTCTTCGTTTATTACATCAAGCTTCTCTTTATTATCTTCATATTCAAGCTGAACCATTTCTTTGAAATCCTTTTCAAGCCCACCATTGTCAAGAAGCTCCTTAGCTTCGTCAAAAGCATCCTTTGCAGCTTTATACTCGCGATACTTTTCAATGATAGGTGTTAAATTCTTATATTCCTTCATTAAATTCTTATACTGGTTATTATCATTTATGACATCTGGGTCCATAAGCTTTTCGTTTATTTCATCATACTTCTCATCAAGAAGTTTCAATTTTTCAAACATTAATCATTCTCCTATATATATTATATGTTAATACATAAATAAAAGCTATGGTTCCAAAGCTTCTTTTATAACCTTTTTTATGTTTTTTTCAATTTTTGAGCGTGGCACCATAAACTCCCTGTTGCATTTGGTGCAGCGAAGTTTAAAATCCATCCCCGAACGCAAAACCAACATATTATTTGATCCGCATGGATGTGGTTTTTTCATTATCAATATATCACCGCGGCAAATATCCATATTAGTCCCTTCCTTATAAAATCTAAATTATTATAACACATTTTTATTGTTTAAGGCAAATGTTTTTTACATATTTTCAGAATATTTTAAAATAATATATTTATAAATATAAAAAGGAGTTTTTAAAATGATTAGAACAATAAGCGCTGAATTTGATTCTCTCGATAAAGCCGATTTAGTTGGTGGAAAAATTAAAAGAAGCTTTGGTGGGATAAAGGACATAAAAATCATTGACCATAACAACGATAACCTTAACCGTTATAACCCATTCGGGCATTTTGCAGTAACAAGCAACAACCCGTCAAATTATTATCCATTCAGCTTTGGAATGATACTCAACCAAAATCCAGATTTCGCTGTAACCGATAACAATTTTGGCAACTACGACGGAAGAAGTGAAGTAAAAAAATCAGTTTCCTTAGAAATCAACTGTGCCGAAGAAGATTTATCTGCTGTTTCAAGACTAATTATTTCAGAAGGTGGGCTTAATGTAAAAAAAACATAAATTCTATATCATATTGTTTGTACCTCAAGCATAGTATTTAAAGAAAATCATATGCTTTGCATAAAATATGGGAGGTACAAAATGACCAAATATTTACCTGAGGGGCAATTAATCAACTCTGTTGAAAACAAAAATGCAATTAAATCATTGTTTTCCTTGCAGGAAGCTATGGCACAAGGCAAGATTCTTGAAGCAAGGGCAAAGCTCTGTGACAGCGAGCACAACTTAATAGTTGACTTACCTTGTATCAAGGGCATTATACCAAGGGAAGAAGGTGCGATCGGTATCGACGACGGCTCGACCCGCGACATTGCCATAATATCTAAGGTTAACAAACCGGTGTGCTTTAAGGTTATCAATATTACAACGAATGAAAACAATGAACAGATTGCAATACTTTCACGAAAAGCTGTTCAGCTTGAATGCCTTGATGAATATATCCACAAGCTAAAAGCAGGAGATGTTGTTCCAGCAAGGATAACACACCTTGAACAATTTGGTTGTTTTGTTGATATTGCTTGCGGTATTCCATCGCTTATCCCGATTGATGCTATTTCAATATCCCGTATTTCTCATCCGTCTGACAGATTCTATGCAGGCCAGGATATTTTTGTTATTATAAAATCAATAGAGAACGATAGAATCTGCCTTTCTCACAAAGAGCTGCTTGGAACTTGGGAGGAAAACGCAAGGAACTTTAACTGTGGTGAAACAGTAAGCGGTATAGTGCGCTCTGTTGAGGATTATGGGATTTTTATTGAGCTTTCCCCTAACCTTGCCGGGCTTGCGGAGCCACGTGAAAATGTTTATGTAGGCCAATATGCGAGTGTCTACATAAAAGCACTTATACCAGAAAAAATGAAGATAAAGCTGATTATTGTTGATGTGTTTGATGCAAAATATCCGAATAAAGAGCTTGAATACTATATCACAAATGGCAATGTTTCTCACTGGAAATATTCAACAGAAAGTTCTGATAAAAATATCGAAACTTATTTCTGATATGATAAGCACAGCTTTTGTTTATGCTTTGTCTTTTCAAACGCACCCATTGGTTATAAGAACTATATTGAGCTAATTATATATGAATAAAAAAAGCCTGAAAATATTCAGGCTTGATTATTTTATTAATCGCTAACGTATGGTATCAATGCAAGGTGACGAGCACGCTTAATTGCAATTGTTAGCTCACGCTGATGATAAGCACAAGCGCCTGTAACACGACGAGGAAGAATTTTTGACCTTTCAGATAAGCATTTTCTTAGTTTTGCAATATCTTTGTAATCAATTTTTTCTGCTCTGTCAATACAAAACATGCAAACCTTTTTGCGAGGTCTCTTCATGTTTTTCTGGAATCTTTCCATTATATTATCTCTCCTTTAACACAGATTTAAAATTAATTTAGAATGGGACACCATCATCACTTAAAATTTCTTCAAAATCGGAAAGGCTGCCAATACTTAATGTAGCATTTTGTTCCTGACCATTGTTTTTTGAATAGGAATTATTGTTGGAAGAATTGTAGTTTGTATTTGTATTCCCACCTTGCTTTGGTTCACCAGTAAAAGAAACGCTGTCAACATAAACTTCGGTTACATAATGCTTTGAACCGTTTTTGTCCTCATAATTTCTTGTTCTGAGAGTACCCTCGATAGCAATCATTCTGCCCTTAGCAAAATATTTGGAAATAAAATCTGCCTGCTGACGCCATGCAACACAAGTGATGAAATCCGCTTGTCTTTCTTCACCCTGTTTTACAAAAGGCCTTTCAACAGCAACGCTGAATGTAAGAACTGAAACGCCACTTTGTGTTGATTTAAGCTCTAAATCCTGTGTGATTCTTCCCATTAAAATAACTCTGTTAAGCATAACACATCATCCCTTCGTTTAGCCTACTTTACTGTTATGAGTGAACGAAGCACGCCTTCTGTAATCATTAAGATACGGTCAAGCTCTGCTGGGAAATCTGTCTTTGATGTGAAATTATAAAGAACATAATAACCCTCAGTTTCGTCCTCAATAGCATAAGCAAGCTTTCTCTTTCCCCATTCGTTAACAAGGTCAAGAGTACCGTTGTTCTCAATTAACTCTGTAAACTTTGCAACAAGAGCTTTAATACCCTCTTCGCCAAGCTTTGTGTTAAAGACTAAAACAGCTTCATAGCTTTCATTGATTTTTGCCATTGTTAAAACACCTCCTTCTGGATTTAGCCCATAAATGATATTATGAGCAAGGATAACATTAAAATTATATCAAAAGTATCAAAAGATGTCAATACTTTATTATAATGTTTTTGCAATTTCTTTTAAATAAGCCCTAAAACCATCTGCAACCTCAGGGTGCTTCAACGCAACCTCAACAGTCGCCTGCAAAATACCAAGCTTATTCCCCATGTCATATCTTGTTCCAGTAAAATCAACGCCAGTCATCCCCTTGGTATTTGCCATAACCTTCATTGCATCCGTCAGCTGAATTTCATTCCCTGCACCGGCAGGAGTATTTTCAAGAATATTAAAAATATCAGGTGTCAATACACACCTGCCGAGTATTGAATACAACGACAGAATTTTGTCCTTTGAAGGCTTTTCTATCATATCTGTAACTGAATATATGTTTTCCTTTATTAATGATAGTTCTAATGTGCTGTATTTTGATATAGCTTCTTCAGAAACCTCTTTGATTCCGACGGTTGAAAGACCATACTCTTCATAAGCACGGCAAAGCTGACCACAGGCAGGGTCATCCCCGATAATTACATCGTCACCATACAAAACGGCAAAAGGCTCGTTCCCGACAAAGCTTTTAGCATGCAGGATAGCATGCCCCAAGCCTTTTTGCTCCTGCTGGCGAACAAAAACAATATTTGCCATCTGAGAAATATTAATAAGCTTGTCGTGTACATCATGTTTCCCTGATAGAAGCAACCTTTTTTCAAGCTCAGGTGAACGGTCAAAATGGTCTTCCACAACGTTTTTGCCACGGCTTATTATTATAATGATATCCTCGATTCCACTTTTTACGGCTTCCTCAACAATATACTGTATCGCAGGCTTGTCTACAATAGGGAGCATTTCCTTTGGCATTGCTTTCGTTGCAGGCAAAACTCTTGTACCAAGCCCTGCTGCTGGTATAACTGCTTTTTTGATTTTCATAGAGCACCTCAATTAAATAATGTATAGGCAAATACTATAGTCAGCATCAATATCATCTGAGCCAGAACAAAAGCAAACAGATTCTTAAAAGAAGGCCCACCTTTGTACTGTATCAGTGCACTTTTTTCACCCTCGGGAATATCCAGACTTCTAATATTTAATATATCTTTTTTTGCTTTAAGATAATAAAACCAGTTTGCAAAAAGCCCGCCTGTAAGCATTGTCGTGGTATTTATCAGACTTGATATGGATGACAATATATCCATTGTGCTGGTGCTTAGTGTTGTGGTAAACATATTTACAAAAATTGTTTCATCAAAATAGCCCGACCTTGCCATTGTATACAAAACAGGTATCTGGGTGAGCATAGATATCACCATGAAAATAATACCTGCCAGATTCATCTTCCTGTAAAAAAAATATAGCTGTGGAAATATGAATGCAACAAAATTCAATGAAATTTTTCTGTTCCTGCTAAATTTTAAAAAATTCAATATAAAATATGTTTTGTTAGAACCGACATAATCGCTGTAATCCCTGACTTTTATACCGTCAATCTCGCTGTCTTCTGTAATTACCTTCTGGTGAGGCGGCAGATTGTTTGAAGACCCCATGATACTTGGGAATCCATATTGATTCAAAACACTTGACCTGCTTAAATTCATAAGTGGCTTGCCACAGCCAGAACAAAAAAGAGCTGTATCAGGATTTTCTGTTTCGCATACACTGCATTTTATCTTATTTATCGAATCATCCTTATGCTTTGATTTCCATGTTTTGTTGTTTGCATGAAGGATGTTGTTTATACACTTTCCTTCTTTATTATAGCATTCACGGTGATATGGAGTCCCACATTCAGGGCAGACAACAATATCATCATGCTTTTTAAATTCGGCGTTACAAACAATACATTTTTCGCCTATATATTCAGACATATTTACCTCCAAATATCATTTATATTTGTATAGTATATCATATCATGCCACAAATTTAAAGAGCAATTTAAAAAACTTTGCTTTTTTACGTAAATATTGTATAATAAAAAGGATATGAGTTAAGGAGATTTAAGAATATGATTTTATCAGATGATTTGAAAATGCAAATTGATGCTTTGAAACCACAGATAGTTGAGTTGCATAAGGTTTTGAATATAGAAAATGCTGAAATAAAACTGAACGAATTACAGGAAACAAGCGCTCAGCCTGAGTTCTGGAACGATATTGAGAATTCGCACAAGGTTCTCCAGAATATCCGTGCTTTTGAAAATAAAATAAACAGCTTTAATCAGCTAAAATCAAAGCTTGACGATATTGTTACCCTTTTTGAGCTTTCGCAGGAGGAGGATGACAATCAGCTTTTGACTGAAATTCAAGACGAAATTAATGACCTTAACAGCCAGCTTGAAATTCAGACCTTGCAAACTTTGCTGACAGGTGAATATGACAGTAACAGCGCTATTCTTACATTCCATTCCGGTGCGGGGGGAACAGAAGCACAGGATTGGGTTGAAATGCTTTTCAGGATGTATTCACGATGGGCAGAAAGCCATCGTTTTAAAGTCACTACCCTCGATTACCTAGATGGTGATGAGGCAGGCATTAAAAGTGCTTCAATATTAATAGAAGGATTGAATGCCTATGGATTTTTAAAATCAGAGGCAGGAGTTCACAGGCTTGTGAGAATCTCACCGTTTGATTCATCAGGAAGACGACATACCTCTTTTGCTTCTGTTGAAGTTCTTCCCGAGATAAATGATGATGTTCAGATTGAAATCAGGACTGAGGATATCAAGGTTGATACTTACAGGGCAAGCGGTGCAGGCGGGCAGCATATTAACAAGACCGATTCTGCTGTAAGAATAACGCATATTCCGACGGGAATAATCGTTGCTTGCCAGACTCAGAGAAGCCAGTTCCAGAACAAAGACTATGCTTTAAAAATGCTAAAATCAAAGCTTGTTGAAATAAAGGAAAGAGAGCATCTTGACAAGATTGAGGATATTAAAGGAGTGCAGAAGGAAATAGGCTGGGGTGCTCAGATACGTTCCTATGTATTTATGCCTTATACACTGGTAAAGGACCATCGCACAGGTTTTGAAGCAGGAAATGTCAATGCTGTCATGGATGGAGAGCTTGACGGATTTATTAATGCATATCTAAAAGCTTTAAGCACAGGCAACTTATAATTTCTGATAATAATTTGCAACATAATACGATTAACGATAAGTTTACAATTATTGCTCTAAAATTTTACACAACACTGTTATACTTTCTTTAACTATAAGGGGACTGATATTAATGAAAATCACAGAAAAAATGCTCAATGATATCCTTGCAGAAAAAAGAATTAAAACAGTTTTCCAGCCAATTGTTTCATTAAGAGATGGCAGCGTTTTTGGATATGAAGCTTTAAGCAGAATAACTGATTATGATTTTAGTCCGTCAATAGAAGAGCTTTTTGTTTTAGCTGAGCAGCTAAGTAAAGTGTGGGAAATTGAACTTTTATGCCGTTCTGTCGCCTTAAAAACCGCATATACGAAATTTGCTCCTCCCTATTTTAAAAAGCTTTTTTTAAATGTTAATCCTAATATTATTCATGACAAAAATTTTAAGCATGGGCTTACGATTGATTTCCTAAAACAATTTAATATTACACCAGATAAAATTGTATTTGAAGTAACAGAAAAAACAGCAATCAAGGATATGTCAAGCTTTTTGATGACTATCGCTAACTATAAAGAGCAAAATTATAAAATTGCTATTGATGATGCCGGAGCAGGATACAGCGGGCTTAATCTTATTTCTGATATTAAACCGCATTTTATAAAGCTTGATATGAAGCTGGTGCGCAATATTGATACAGACAGCATTAAATATGCTATTGTAAAAAGTATGGTTGAACTGTCACATATTTCAAATATATCCCTTATTGCAGAAGGTGTTGAGACTTTTGAGGAGCTTAAAACTCTTATCAATTTAGGGGTTCAGTTCGGGCAAGGCTATTTTATTCAAAGACCTGATGAGAATATCAAGGACATTGACGTGGATATTGTTAATGAAATAATCGACCTTAACTGGAGGAAAAATCACACAAGTGGCAGGCAGGCTTCTTCAATATTTATTGAAAATCTTTGTTCTCCTGCAATTACCGTTGCCCCTAATGTAACTGTTGAACAGGTATACAATATTCTTTGTAAAAACAAGGCTTATCAGGGTATATGCATAATTGATAATGATGAAGTTGTAGGAGTTATCATGAGGATTAATATTATTATCCTTATGAGTGGCAGATATGGCTTTGCACTTTATCAGAACAAGCCTATTTCGGCTATTATGGATAAAAACTTCCTTTGTGTTGATTATGAAACGCCTATTAGCACAGTTTCTCATATTGCTACTTTGAGAAATCAGGATTCTATGTATGACTTTATTGTTATTACAAAAAACAATAAGCTGCTTGGTACTGTTTCAATAAAAGATATCCTGCAAAAAATCACAGAGGTTGATATTCAAAACGCTAAAAATCAAAACCCGCTTACTGAGCTCCCTGGCAATAAGATAATTGAACAGCATTTAAAGGATTGCCTTGAAAAACAGCAGAATAAAAGTGTTATATATATTGATATTGATAATTTTAAAGCATATAATGATGTTTACGGTTTTGAAAAGGGTGACATGGTAATAAAATTTGTTTCTCAACTGCTAAAAGAATATATCAGTGAAAATGTTTTTGTAGGGCATATAGGTGGGGATGATTTTGTTGTCATTTCAAATTTTGAAGAAGCTGAGAATATTTGCAGTGAGCTGCTTCATAATTTTAAAGATGGTATTATGAATTTATATAGTGAAGCAGATTATAGCAGAGGGTATATTGTAACAAAAAACAGAAAGGGAGTTGTTGAGCAATGCCCTTTACTCTCTTTGACTATTTGCGGTGTAAAAAACGCATACTGCTATTATGACAATGTAATAAGCTTAACAGAAAAGCTGGCTAAGCTTAAAAAGAAGCTTAAACAAAAAGGTGGAAACAATTACATACTTGAATAAATTTAAACAGGCTGATATGTAGTATTACTTATCAGCCTAAGTTTTAGAAAAAGTCTATTTCTACAAGCTTATTACAACTTTAAGCACGTATTTGTGGGGGCTTTGCGGTCGCCCCCACACCCCTTCGCATAAAAAATCATAGTTTATCAACACTCTGTGGCTGATGTTTTGATTATTACAATACTTATATCTAAAAAACGTATTTTGGCGAAGGGGCTCGGGGGCGAACGCAAAGCCCCCGAAACAAGACAAGTTATTACTGTTTGTTATAGTTTTTGATATACTCCATAAAGCTATTTAAAGAATTTGTATGCTCGCTATTTTTTGGCAAAGCGAAACCGACTGTTCTTTTTTCAAGAGATTTTAATAGACTAATTTCTTGTACCGCACCGGATTGTATATCCGGCAGAACAAACTCCCTTATTACGCAGGCAATGCCAAGGCCAATTTTTGCAAAATCAATAAGCAAGTCCATATTACTTACTTCAAGCACTTGTTTTGCTTCTATATTATTGCTTTTAAGATAATTATCAACATACATTCTTGTTACATTTTCTTCATCAAGCAGCATTAGATTTGCATTTTTGAATATATCATTCTCATTAACCTCACTACCGATATTATTTTCACGGAAATTTAAATTGTCGAGATATGTCTGCGTTGCTATAAATATATCCTGATACTCACCAACAGGAATGAAATCAATGTTTTTTTCATACTCTGGCTTTACCATCAACGCGATGTCAATTTTATTATTTTCAAGAAGCCTCATACTGTGAAAGCTTGACTGACACTCTATCGAAATCTTTATATGTGGGTGTTTTTCAACAAAACCTTTTAAATATGGTAAAAGAACATATTTGCTGAGAGTTGCACTTGCCCCGATTTTTATATGCCCTACCCCTAATTTATTGATATTATTTAGCTTTTCTTCGCCTACTGCTATGGCATCAAAAGCTATTTTTAATTGTTCAAACAGAAGTTCCCCTTCGTTTGTCAGTATAACCCCCCGTGGATTTCTTGTAAACAAAACAGTATCAAGGCTATCCTCAAGCTTTGTTATTGCCTTGCTTATTGCTGGCTGGCTAATAAACAGATTTTCTGCCGCGTGTGAAATATTCCCGAATTTTGCAACCTCATAAAATATTTTGTATTGATTTAAATTATGTTCCATTTTTTGCCCCCCTGATATATCAAAAAGTTATAATAAATATTATTATTATGTATTTGAATTATATCACAAAATATGTTATTATTTCAATAGTTACAAAGCATACTAATAATATTTGTTAAGGAGATTGAATTATATGGGAATGACTATGACACAAAAAATCCTTGCCGCTCACGCAGGGCTCGAAAAGGTTGAGGCTGGTCAACTTATCATGGCAAATCTTGATATGGTTTTAGGAAATGACGTTACAACCCCTGTTGCTATAAATGAATTTAACAAGGCTGGATTCACTTCAGTTTTTGACGGTAAAAAGGTTTCAATGGTTATGGACCATTTTACACCAAATAAAGATATCAAAGCTGCTACTCAATGTAAGATGTGCAGAGATTTCGCTGGAAAATTAGGAGTAGAAAACTACTTTGACGTTGGCGATATGGGAATAGAACACGTTATTCTTCCTGAAAAAGGCTTGGTTGCTCCTGGTGAACTAATCATCGGTGCTGATTCACACACTTGCACATATGGTGCTCTTGGTGCGTTTTCAACTGGCGTTGGTTCAACTGATATGGCTGCTGGTATGGCAACCGGTAAAGCTTGGTTTAAGGTTCCATCAGCAATTAAATTCAGTTTAACTGGAAAGATGAACGAATGGATTTCTGGAAAAGATGTAATTCTTCATATAATCGGAATGATTGGCGTTGACGGCGCTTTATATAAATCAATGGAATTTTCAGGCGATGGGCTTAAAAATCTAACTATGGATGACAGACTTTCAATGGCTAACATGGCTATCGAAGCTGGTGCTAAAAACGGTATTTTTGCTGTTGATGAAAAGACACTTGAATTTGTTAAGGATAAAGTTTCAAGAGAATATAAAGTTTACGAAGCTGATGCAGATGCTGAATATGACGAGGTTTATGACATTGACCTTTCAACAATTAAGTCAACTGTTGCATTCCCTCATCTTCCAGAAAACACAAGAACTATTGACGAAGTTGGAGAAGTTAAAATCGACCAGGTTGTAATCGGTTCTTGCACAAACGGAAGAATGGAAGATTTGCGTGTTGCTGCTACTATTCTTAAAGGTAAAAAGATTGCTAAAAATGTGCGTTGTATTGTTATTCCTGGCTC
>QKDG01000007.1 GCA_003246805.1 Clostridia bacterium
ACACCAAGCCTCGAAAAAGGGGAGCAGGGGTCATAAATTGCGTGGTCCTGCGTTGAACATTCGGGGTTGATTCTTATTCCAAATTTTTTGCCACTTTTTAAACACTTATCCCTGAACTTGCCCCACTGAGAAAATGAATTGAAAATGATATGGTCGCATATTTGAAGAATCTCATCAAACTCATTTTCATGGTAAGCGGGTGAGAAAATGTGGGTTTCCTTTCCCATTTCCTCATATCCAAGCTTAGCCTCATACAGCCCGCTTGCAGTTGTTCCGCTTAAATACTTTGCAAGAATAGGATAGGTAGAATACATTGAAAAAGCCTTTTGCGCCAGCAAAATATGGCACCCGGTATTTTCCATAACAAATTTCAATTTCTCAAGGTTTTTTATGAGAAGACTCTCATCAACGATATAGCATGGTGAAGGGAGCGCGCTGACATCAAAGTTCAAGCTCATCATTAATCCACCATGTCAGGCTCAAAGGATTCCTGCCAAGGCAAGCCCCATTTGTTCAAAGCGTCCATAAATGGGTCTGGGTCGAACTCCTCGATATTATAAACACCAGGCTTATTCCAGGTTTTGTTCATCAAAAGCATTGCACCAATCATTGCAGGAACCCCAGTTGTGTATGAAATTGCCTGAGATTCAACCTCTTTATAGCATTCCTCATGGTCGCATACGTTATAAATATAATAGATTTTTTCCTTGCCGTCTTTCTTGCCTTTAAAAATGCAACCTATATTTGTTTTGCCCTTTGTGCGTGGTCCAAGGGTTGCAGGGTCAGGCAAAACTGCTTTTAAAAATTGCAAAGGGACAATCTGCTTGCCATCAAATTCGATAGGCTCAATTGATGTCATCCCAACATTTTCAAGGCATTTTAAATGAGTTAAATAGCTTTGCCCAAAGGTCATAAAGAAACGGATACGCTTAATGCCTTTAATATTCAACGCAAGTGATTCAAGCTCCTCATGGTGGAGAAGGTACATATCCTTTTCGCCTATCTGAGGGAAGTTATAAACCCTTTTAATCTCCATTGGTTCAGTTTCTACCCAGTCACCGTCTTCCCAGTAGCTGCCCTTAGCTGTAACCTCACGAATATTTATTTCTGGATTGAAGTTTGTAGCAAATGGATAACCGTGGTCACCAGCATTTGCATCAAGTATATCAATATAGTTAATTTCATCAAAATGGTGCTTTTGTGCGTATGCCGAGAATACGCCTGTTACGCCAGGGTCAAAGCCACTGCCCAGAAGTGCAGTAATTCCAGCCTTTTCAAACTTTTCGCGATAAGCCCACTGCCATTTATATTCAAACTTAGCTGTGTCAAGCGGTTCATAGTTTGCTGTATCTATATAGTTTGTCTTTGTTTCAAGGCAAGCATCCATAATAGTCAAATCCTGATAAGGAAGTGCCAGATTTATAACAACATCAGGCTTGAATGAATTGATAAGAGCAACAAGCTCATCAACTTTATCAGCATCAACCTGTGCTGTGTGGATAATTGTTTTTTTGCCGTCAAGCTTTGCTTTTAAAGCATCACATTTTGATTTTGTTCTGCTTGCTATCATTATTTCCTCAAAAACCTCGCTGTTTTGGCAGCATTTGTGGATAGTTACACTTGCTACTCCTCCGCAACCGATAATTAATGCTTTTCCCATTTTTAAATCCTCCTTATTTTAGCTTATTGATAGTAGTAATTCTCTTAATATCTTGCAGGCGACAGCAGTTGAAGCGCCACTCTGGTCATATACAGGTGACAACTCGTTTACATCGGCACCCACAATGTTAAGCCCGCCTATTTTTATAATTGCCTGTAAAAGCTCAATGAATGAAACTCCTCCAGCCTCCGGTGTGCCTGTCCCCGGGAAAATTGAAGGGTCGAGTACATCTAAATCAAGTGTGAAATAAACAGGCTTTCCTGATAGTTTTTTTATAACCTCATCAAGTCCGTTCAGATTGAATTTATTGATAAAATTATGTTCCCTTGCAAATTCAAATTCATATTTTTCGCCACTTCGTATTCCAAACTGGAATATTTTATTGTCGCCCACCATATCCCAGCATTGCCTTATTACAGTCGCATGAGAAAGCTTTTCGCCAAGATAATCCTCACGCAAATCTGTATGTGCATCAAAATGAATAATATGCAAATCAGGATATTTTTGAAACACTTCACGCACTGCACCAAGAGTAACAAGGTGCTCCCCGCCTATCATAACAGGAATTTTAGCGTCTTCTAATATTGTTTTAGTCATTTGTGAAATTTCATTCAAAACACGTTCAGTATTGCCAAAGGGGAGTTCTAAATCGCCGGCATCAAAAATATTATAATCGCATAAATCCTTATCCTGATACGGGCTATATGTTTCAAGCCCGAATGATTCGGAACGCATTACCTTGCTTGCAAAACGTGTTCCCGGGCGGTATGAGGTTGTAGAATCAAAGGGCGCACCAAAAATAACAATGTCAGCCTCGTCATAATCCTTGTCACAACCAATAAAAGCTTCAATATTCTTATTCAACATCTTCTAAAAGCTCCTCAACATAATTGGGGAGATAAAATGCTCCCATGTGCAGATTGGTGTTATAATACTTTGTTTTAAATCCAAGCTGATTCCATTCTCTTGCTTTTAAATCACCGACAGGATGGTATCTTTTTGATGCAAAGCCAAAGAGCCAGTGGCCTGACGGATATGTCGGAATATGCGCCTGATAAACCCTGCTGATGTTAAAGGACTCAACTATTCGCTTGTGTGCCCTTTGCATTGCAACAGCATCTTCGTCATAAAACGGGCTTTCATGCTGATTGACCATTATACCATCTTCTTTTAAAGCCTTAAAGCAGTTTCCGTAAAATTCTTTAGTAAACAAGCCTTCTCCCGGGCCAAAAGGGTCAGTTGAGTCAACGATGATAAGGTCATATTTATTTTCACATTTTCTTATATACTTTAAACCATCCTGAAATATAAGGTTAACTCTTTTATCGCCAAAGCCACAGGCAGTTTTGGGAAGAAACTCCTTGCAAACCTTTACAACCATTTCATCTATTTCAACCAAATCAATATTCTCAATAACGCTATATCTTGTAAGCTCACGGATTACTCCACCGTCACCAGCACCGATAACAAGAACATTCTTAACAGCAGGATGCACAGCCATAGGAACATGAGTAATCATCTCGTGATAAATAAACTCGTCCTTTTCTGTAAGCATCATATAACCGTCAAGGGTTAAAAATCTGCCGAATTCCTTTGATTCAAAAACGTCTATTCTCTGGAATTCACTTTGCCCGCTATAAAGCTGTTTGTTTACTCTTATTGAGAATTTACAGTTTTTTGTATGCTTTTCACTATACCAAAGTTCCAATTAAATACCCCCTTT
>QKDG01000136.1 GCA_003246805.1 Clostridia bacterium
CCACCGCCAATATAGGCAATATCGATAGTATCTTTGTTTTTAATCATATTAATACTCCTTAATATATAAAAATACACTATAATAATTATCGCTATTTTTTTACAGTTTGTCAAGGTGTATTACAGAAATTAACAAAAAAGGGAAGCGAAAGCTCCCCCCAAAATATGTATTAATAAAAAATTAATATTGCGGACTATTTCTTTAACATAGTCAAGCAGTCAAGGCAAATGTTTTTACCCTTAAATTCAACAACGTCTGAAGCATTGTTGCAGAATACACATGAGCGGGAGAATTTCTTTAAAATAATTGTGTCCTGATCCACATATATTTCAAGAGCATCTTTTTCACCAATGTCAAAATTCCTTCTGAGTTCAATTGGCAAAACAATTCTTCCTAGTTCGTCGATTTTTCTTACGATTCCTGTTGATTTCATAAAATCTCTCCTTATTTTATAATTAAATGTGACAGATTGTGAATATATTTACCACAATAAACAATATTATATAAGTAAAAGGAATTATTTTCAATTGCTAATTAGTAACAAATTTATTTCTTAATAGTTAACACGATTAACGAAATGCAACATATACATATTTAAAGGGGTGTTTCAGTATGATGAAATGGGTTTTTAGTTTGTTAATAATATTTTCGATAGTTTTCGGCGCTATAAATGGAAATATTGCAGAAGTATCAAATGCAGCATTAGACAGCGGATTAAATACCTTGGAGCTGTTTTTTGTGTTGGTGAGCGCAATGGCAGTATGGGGCGGGATAATGAGAATTGCTGAGAAAAGTGGAATAACGAATAAAATATCGCTTTTGTTTCGCCCTGTTGCAAAAATAATTTTTAAGGGGCTTGATACAAATTCAAAAGCATTTAAAGCTATTACAATGAATATTACAGCAAATTTGCTTGGGCTTGGGAATGCGGCAACCCCACTTGGGATGCAGGCAATGCAGGAGCTTGAAAAGGAGGATAAAACCAAAGATACAGCAAGCCAGAATATGATAGTGTTCACAGTAATAAATACAGCATCAATTCAGCTTATTCCCACGACGATAGCAACCATGAGGCTTGCACATGGTTCAAAAATGCCCCTTGAAATTCTCCCTGCTATATTGATAGTATCGGCAATATCTCTGACAGTAGGATTGACAGTTGCTTTTTTGTTCAATAAAAGCAATAAGGGAGGAGACAAAAATTAACTACACAAATTACATAATACCTTTTATAATAGGATTAGTACTGATAATAGGTTTAATCAAAAAAGTCGATGTTTTCAATGAATTTCTTGATGGTGCATGGGAGAATATTAAAGTAGGCGTTCAAATACTCCCCGCACTAATCGGGCTGATGCTATGCATAAATATGTTTAAAGCATCAGGCGCAACTGAGGCAATATCAAATTTTGTTGAACCGCTTACAAGTCTGCTAGGGTTCCCTAAGGAATGTGTTTCGCTTGCGTTGATAAGGCCGATTTCGGGCAGCGGAGCGCTTTCTGTTTTTGAGAGCATCTTGTCGCAGAACAGCCCAGATGGTTTTATAGGCAGGGTTGCAAGTGTGCTGATGGGCTCGACTGAAACAACATTCTATACGATAGCTGTTTATTATGGTGTAACAAAGGTCAAAAAAACTCGGCATACCCTTTTGGCTTCATTATCCGCTGATTTTACAGGATTCATTTTTAGTGCTTTGCTGGTGAGGTTGTTTTTTTATTAGAATCATAATACGGAATTTAGTAACCATGAAAAACTTATTATCAAAATAAATTTAAAAAAAGTATTGACAATGGATATTCAATTTGATATAATAAATAAGTCGTCAAGAGACGAGCCATTAGCTCAGCCGGCAGAGCATTTGACTTTTAATCAAAGGGTCTGGAGTTCGAATCTCCAATGGCTCACCAAATAAACTGTAACATCAAGGTGTTGCAGTTTTTTTATTTAGTAAATTTTTTGGTAAAGAATTATATATATTCGCACAGCAACACGGCTTTTAATATAATGTATTAAAAATGCTTTACTAATTTACAAATACCGAAAACTTTACTTTGAATTGACACAGAAAACAACAAATTTATTATAATTAAAGAGTAAAATGAGTTAATAAATATGGTGGAGGTAGTAATATGAATATATTTTCACACATTATAATGGGACAGATGCTTTACAAATCATTAAGGAAAAATAACATTAAGGTTCAAAAAAATTCTTTCATATTTGGGAACATTAAACCTGATTTTTCAAGTGAACATAAGAGGATACCTCACTACAAAAAAGATAATTTTGACTTCTTCAAGAAAAAGGTAAATGAATTCATTAATACTGAGCTTGAATGCCGTTTTGAATATAATTCTGAGCTTAGTGTAAAATTGGGCGTTATATGTCATTATATATCCGATTTTTTCTGTTTTGCACATAATGAGGGCTTTAAGAACACAATGTGGAATCATTTTTTATATGAGTTAAAGCTATATTTTTATATGCAAAAGAATATAAAAAGTATTAGGAAGATAAAAAGAAAAATAGATTGCAATAAGTATTTTAGTACAGACAAATTATTTGAAGAGCTTGATTTATCTAATATGGAATATCTGAAATCATATAAGTCCAAGGGGATGGATGTAATGTGCTCAATGCAAAACTGCATGAATATGATACTGGCACTTGTTAACACCGCTAAGGTTTTCAATAACAATAATTATGTGGAGGTAGCTGATTATGAAGATAGCTTACTTTACGGACACGTTTTATCCTGAAATCAATGGAGTAACAAATACACTGTCGTATCTTACAAACTATCTTAAAACAAAGGGAATCGAAAGCATGTTTTTTGCTCCTGACTATGAAAATTCTAAGCAGGAGGAAGACGAAAGCAACATATTCAGATTCAGGGGCTTAAAGCTTAACATTGCGCCTGAAAGCCGGCTTGCGTTCCCTACATACCTTTTTAACAAAGAAAAAATAGAAAAATTCAATCCCGATATCGTCCATGTTACTACTCAGCTTGGGATAGGCAGGCTTGGAATTAAATATGCTGAGGAATTTAAAATTCCTATTGTGATGAGCTATCATACTAATTTTGACAGATATCTCAAATATTACAACCTTGAATATCTTGACAATATCATCTGGAACTATACAAGGAAGTTTTACAGCAAGTCTGAGCTTACTCTTTGCCCCTCACAGGATACTGTTAAGGATTTAGAGAATAAGGGATTCAACAACCTTGGCATATGGTCACGTGGGGTTGACACAACAAAGTTCAACCCTGAATATAGGAACGAACACCTCAGGCAACAGCTTGGTGGCAGTGATAAACTATTGTTTTTGTATGTTGGCCGTATTTCAGCAGAAAAGGAAATTGATACACTGCTT
>QKDG01000168.1 GCA_003246805.1 Clostridia bacterium
TCAAAAAACAGCTGGCTTTTAAAACCGCAACTGGTAATATTGCATTTTTAATCCTGACTTAGCAAATTTATATACTATAAAGTTTTCTATATCCGCTTGGAGAAATGCCCGTTTTGATTTTAAAAAGTCTGCTGAAATACATCGGGTTTTCAAAGCCCACATTATTTGAAATCTGACTAATATTGAAATCAGAGCTTAGCAAGTATTCTTTTGACTTCTGTATCCTTATTTCATTAATATATGCCTGAGGTGAAATGCCAGTTTTGCTTTTAAATATTCGTATAAACCAACAAGTGCTTACATTATACTTTTTAGCATATTCATTTATTTGTATATTTAAATTGTAATTATGTATAAAATCCTGTTCAATAGTTTTAATTAAAGCGTAGTGTTTATAAATACAGTTGCTCGAATTATACGATTGTCTTTTAAACAATAATAATAGCTCTTTAAAATACTCTTGGCACATCTGTTCAAAATACACATCCTTGTGTTGCAGCTCCCGTATTATTTTTTTAAAAATATTAGAAAAGTCTGAATTCATCCCTAAATTAATTATCCCGTTCTGGTCAAAAGGTACATCCTTTAAAAAAGCTTCTGCTTTATATCCTGAAAAGTGTAACCAATACACGTCAGTCGACCCATTCCTTTTATACTCATACTGCTGTTTCTGGTCTGGATATATCACTACAACACTTCCTTCACGAACAGGAATTTTACAGTTATTGACATTAAAATCAGCAGTACCATTTTGTATATATATTATCTGAAAATCTTTTCGCCCATGCCTTCTGTAAGTTGTAAGTGACTCGTTATTGTCTATTTTGTAAAAGCCACAGCTTGTAACCGTCAGTTCGCTATCATCACAAATGATAACATCTTCAATTGAAGTTAAGAACCCAGAATCCATATACATATGCATACCCCTTTCTTTCTTTTTTTTGATTATATCATTTTGTGCATTATTTGTACAATATTATTTATATGATATTTTATTAATAATGATAAAATATAGATAGAAAAACGCAAGGAGGATAATGTATGTCTATTATTAATGTTTCAAATCTGAGCAAAGTTTTTAAGTATTATAAAAAGAGTGAAGGTATCAATGCCTCACTCAAAAATCTCTTTAATCGCAAAACCTTATATAAAACGGCAGTTGATAATATTTCATTTTCAATTGAAAAAGGCGAAATAGTTGGATTTATAGGGCCTAATGGAGCAGGTAAAACAACTACAATGAAAATGCTTTCAGGCATATTACATCCAACTTCTGGAACTATTAATGTTTTGGGTTATGAACCAAAAGACCAGAACAATGAGCTTAAACGACAGTTTTCAATCGTAATGGGACAAAAAAATCAATTGTGGTGGGATCTCCCTGCTATCGAGACTTTTCGTCTTAATAAGTACATCTATGATGTAGATGAACAAAACTACCGAAAAAAGCTCGACGAGCTTAGTGAGCTTCTTGAAGTTAAGGAACTAATGGATGTGCAGGTAAGAAGGCTTTCGCTAGGGGAAAGAATGAAAATGGAGCTGATTGCTTCTCTACTGCATGACCCTAAAGTATTATATCTTGATGAGCCTACTATTGGTCTTGATTTTGTTTCTCAAAAAAAGCTTAGGGACTTCCTTAAATACTATAATGAACAGAACGGCATTACAATTCTTCTGACAAGCCACTATATAAATGACATAGAAGATTTATGCAAAAGAACAATAATAATAAACCACGGAAGTATTTTATATGACGGGGCTCTCGATAAAATCAATCGGGATTATAATAGTAAAAAAATTATTAAGCTCAAATTCAGCAATCAAATCAGACAAGACGTATTGTCCACATATGGATATGTAAATGACTATAATGAATTTAATGCTGAAATAGAAGTCCCCAGAAATATGGCAAACGAAATTTCCCGAAATTTGTTATCAGACTTACCAATAATCGATTTTACTATTGAAGATATGCCACTTGAAAATGCTATTTCCTTGCTTTACTAATTAAGGGGTGGGTGAAAATAATAATGAAAAAGTATTATCAGATTTTTTTAATGGGATTAAATGAAGCAATGCAGTATCGTTTAAATTTTGTTTTAAGGCTTATTAGCATTGTTTTCCCCGTAACAATTCAGATTTTTATTTGGAATTCCGTATATAGTGCTGACAAAGGCTCAGTTGTTTATGGGTTCACATATGGGCAGATGATTATTTATACACTTTTATCAGCTGTTGTTAGTAAATTCATTTCAAGCCAGGGAATAGAACAAATAATTAACTATGAAATTAAAAACGGTCAATTAAATAAATATACGGTAAAACCTATAAGCTTTTTACGTTATATGTTCAGCGTTGGGCTTGGTAAGAAAATACCGCTAATGATTATAACAAGTTTAATAATGAGCATTATATTAATATTTGCACAAATAAAATTGGGAGTATCAATTTCTATTTTAAGAATACTGTTTTTCGTTATTTCCTGCAATCTGGCTTTGCTATTAAATTATTTTATCATGTTCTGTCTGGTTCCATTTGCATTTTGGATTAATGATGCCAATTCATTATTTATAATAATGACGCTTATTATAAATGTATTCAGTGGGGGTGTTTTCCCGTTGGATATTTTCGGGGATGTAGGCAATAGGGTATTTGATTTTCTTCCATTCAAGTACTGCATTTATTATCCTGTAAGCATTATAAATAACAGAATTGAACTCAGCTATATTCCACAGATTCTTTTATTACAAATAGTTTGGATTATGATTTCATATTTTGTTGCAAAGGGTATGTGGAAAGCAGGCATTAAAACTTACAGCGCTTTTGGAGGATAAGTATGAAAATATTATACGATATTAAAAAATATCTCAGGCTTTATAAAGCCTTTGTGGCAAATAGTTTGGCAGCAAGCTTGGAATACAGGGCAAATTTCTTTATGGCAGTTCTGACCGAATGTGCATACCTGTTCATTAAAATACTATATGTTATCGTTTCATATCAGACTAATCTGAATATAAACGGGTTAACACCTGACAGCATTCTTCTTTTTGTGGGAACATTTGTGTTTATTACAGGCATAATGAGTATGGTGTATTTCCCTAATTTTTTAAGAATTCCAGAATATATTCACGACGGAAGTCTGGATTTATTTATGACAAAACCAGTTTCTTCACAATTCATGGTTTCTTTCAGATACGTAGATTTTGGATGGGCACTTCCCAATATATTAGGCGGTATAATAATGATTGTTATAGCACTTTTCAGATTGGATATTACCCCTACGTGGTGGCAAATTGCTGGATTTGTGTTTTATAATTTTACTGGGATTGTACTGACGTACTCTCTTTTATTGCTTCCTGAAATACTGGCTTTTTGGCTTGTTAAGCTAGATTGGCTTCAGGAGGTTCTGTATGCAATCTGGGATTTCAACAATATGCCAATGAATATTTACGGCAGGACAATAAGAGGAATCGGAACATTTGCAATACCTTTTTTTGTTATAACAAACTACCCTCCTTTATTTTTACTTAACAAACTAGAAGTATATGAAATCATTTGGGGAATAATTTTACCTATACTAGGATTAATTATAGTTAGATATGCATGGAAAATAGGTATAGCTAAGTATGAAAGCGCCAGCAGTTAGTTTGTTTAAAGCAGCTTATTATTTCCAATATAAACAATGACAGCTTGCCATAAAACTTGAAATAATTGCCTTGCCAAACTTTAAAAAGAATAAATTCAATATGCTTAAAAGTTAAAAATAGCCCAATTTATCATTCGTTTTAAAAATGCTTGCAGGCTCAAATGCTGTTATTCTTCAACATTATTATGTATTCAGATATTAAAATCCCTGTGATGCTTTTTGTTATCACAGGGATTTTAAGCTTATTTTATTTTTCATCAAAAAACTTGTCAAACGTATAGCTTTCAAGCTTTGCGTTGACATAATCGGTTATTTCAGAAAACGCCTGTTTGTATTTGCATTCGCCTTTAAATGTTCGCGAACAGGCATAGTTTGTTTCAAGGCAGCGGTTTAACATATATGTACCCTCAACAGCCTCAATAACTTCTTTTAAAGAAATCTTGTCAGAAGTTCTGGCAAGCTCATATCCACCCTGTGTGCCTTTAAATGATATTACTAACCCTGCCGCAACAAGCTTTCTCAATATTTTAAGCGAAAACCTTATAGTCACACAGGTTTCATCCGAAATTGTTTTAGCATCCAGTCTTTTCCCCCTGTTTGCAAGGCAAGAGATTATTCTTACTGCATAATCTGACTCTAAAGTAATATACATTTACTTTCCTCCATTAATCTAAATAGTCCCTTACCTTATTGCTCCTGTTAGGGTGACGGAGCTTTCTTAAAGCCTTTGCCTCAATCTGCCTAATTCTTTCACGTGTTACGTTGAATTTTTTTCCTACCTCTTCAAGAGTGCGGGAACGACCATCCTCGAGCCCAAACCTTAGCCTTAACACCTTTTCTTCTCGTTCTGTCAGGGTTGAAAGCACCTGATTCAGTTGCTCCTTTAATAAAATAAGCGATGCAGCTTCAGCTGGCGCCGGAGCATCCTCATCAGGAATAAAATCTCCCAGATGGCTGTCCTCCTCCTCGCCTATCGGGGTTTCAAGAGAAACAGGGTCCTGCGCTATTCGCATTATCTCTCTTACTCTTTCAACCGGCATGCTTAGTGCTTCAGCAATTTCATCTGCACTTGGGTCATGACCATTTTTGTGCAAAAGCTGGCTGGAAATCTTTTTAACCTTTGTTATTGTTTCAACCATGTGAACAGGAATACGAATTGTCCTTGCCTGGTCAGCAATAGCACGTGTTATAGCCTGTCTTATCCACCATGTTGCATAGGTAGAAAACTTAAAGCCTTTTGTATGGTCAAATTTTTCAACAGCTTTTATCAAACCAAGGTTACCCTCCTGAATCAAATCAAGGAAGGACATTCCTCTTCCCACATATCTTTTTGCGATAGAAACAACAAGGCGAAGATTGGCCTCGGCAAGCCTTTTCCTCGCAGCAGCTGACACCTTAGGGTCACTTGAAGACATTTGCTCGGCAAGCTTTATTTCATCCTCAGCTGACAAAAGGGTAACTCTGCCTATTTCCTTCAAATAAATCTTAACTGGGTCGTCAATCGCAATACCGTCAGTCGACAAAGCTATCTCAACATCATCATTTGATGAACTCTCAATAACCTCATCAAGATCACCGTCTATTATAACGTCATCAATAATTTCTATATTAAAGGACGCGCAATTATCATAGAAATTGTCCATCTGCTCAACATCATAGTCAAGCTCTTCCAGTGTATCTGTAATCTCTTTTGTTGTAAGCTTTCCACTTAATCTACCTTGCTCAATAAGGCTGTCTATACTATTCTTTTTATTAATACTCATGTGTTTTCCTCCACTATCAAATTAATCACTAATTTAATTTTTGCTTTAAGCTATTAAAGAAATTTAAAAAATCCTCATCTGACATATCATTACCATTTGCTGTATTATCAATATGCGATAACAGCACGTCAATATAATCACTGACTGTTTCCTGAGTAATATTTATCTCCCTTGTTTTTGCGGATATTTCAGATATTTTGCCCATTTCGTCGGGCGTAAAATCATCATTGAATGAAGAAATGCTGATATCCTTAGAGCCACCTATTTTATCAACAATGCTAATGAATACTCTTTTATTAAAGGCGGTAACAAAATCTTCTGCCTGCAATCTTGATTTTACAAATTCAAGCTTGTCCGGATTGTTAAGCAAAAAAGCTATAATGCCAGTTTCTGCTTTTGCTTCCTTAGGATATTTTGCTGCCTCAGGGTTAATATTATCCCTTTTTGCAGTTATTTGATTAGTAATATTCCGCCATTCCCTTTTTTCATTCATATTTCTTTGTTTTTTAACAAGCGCATTTACTTCATAAAGCAATGTTTCCTTAGAAACCCCTTGCTCGTTAGCCACCCTTGATATGTAAACCTCGCGTTCTACTGATGATTTAATGTCTGCCAGAATATGTGTTACTCTTTTAAGATATTCAACTTTCCCTGTGTCACTCTCCATATCAAGCCCGTTTTTGCATTTATTTAATTCATAAACAATTGCACCCTCGGAATTATCAAGCAGAAGCTTGAATCGCGTCGCCCCGAATTTTTTTATGAATTCATCAGGGTCCTTAGCATTATCGATAGTCAGAACTCTTGTTTTAAGCCCTGCATCGCTCAGAAGCGCTATTGCTTTGTAGGTGGCTTTCTGTCCCGCATCGTCAGAATCATAGGCTATGATAATCTCCTCAGCATATTGCGACATAAGCCTTGCCTGCTCGGGAGTAAGTGCCGTGCCAAGTGTTGCAACAGTGTTTGAAAACCCTGCCTGATTAATTGCAATAACGTCCATATAGCCCTCGGCAAGAATCAGTCGCTTTTCATTGCTTGATTTTGCGAAATTTAGAGAAAAAAGATTTCTGCTCTTTTTAAAAACTGGTGTATCCGATGAATTAAGATACTTCGGGCCCTCGCCATCAAGAAGTCTCCCCCCAAATGCGATTACATTCCCCCTTAAATCAAGTATCGGGAAGATAACACGGTTCCTGAAAACATCATACAAATTCCCGCTTTTGGATTTTATGCACAAGCCGGCAACGATAAGTTCGTTTTCAGTATAACCTTCTGACATCAGATAATTCTTTAAATTATTCCACTTATCATCTGCATATCCAAGCCCGTATTTTTCAATTGTCTGTAAAGAAAGCCCCCGGTTCAATAAATATGCCAAGCCATTGTTGTCACGTTGGGCTTTTAACTGCGAAAAAAAGAATCTTGCCGCAAGCCTGTTAATTTCATACACACGCTGTTTTATTCTTGATGAGTTTTCGTCAAATTGTTCATCTGGCAAGGGGATGTTCCCACGTTCTGCCAGATACTTTACTGCCTCAAAATAATCAAGATTCTCACTTTTCATAACAAAGGTTATTACATCACCACCTGCACCGCAGCCAAAGCAATAAAAGCTTTGTGTATCGGTATAAACAGTGCACGAAGGAGATTTCTCAGAATGAAACGGGCATAGGCATACATAATTGTGCCCGGTTCTTTTAAGACTTGTGTAGGATGACATTACACCTTCGATGCTGTTAGCGTTTTTCAGCTGATAGAGAAAATCATCGGGAAGTGCCATAACTCACCACCTTGCCAAATAGAGATATCATTTGCTCCAACCCTTTGGAACATAAAGCTCTTTATATAAATTTATCGCATAGCCGTCTGTCATTCCTGCTATATAATCGCAGACAGCCTGCTCCTTTGAAAATCTTTCGATTGTTCCCCTATAATATGGGGGTAGCTTATCAGGGCTTTTGTGAAAATACCCATATAGCTTTTCTATTAAAAGCTTTGCCTTGCCTTCCTCTGCCTTTGCAACAGGGTCTTTATAAACTTTTTCATACATCCATGCGTGCAGTTCATCCTGTGCTTTTTGCACCATGCTATCCATTTTTATCTCAAAAGCGCCGTTGTTAATAATTGATGAAACAACTGTTGTAATACGTTCAGACTTTGTTTTGCCAAGAATCTGGATAGGGAAAGCAGGCAGCTGTTTTTCCTGTATTATTCCTGCTCTTATAGAATCATCAATATCATGATTTATATATGCGATTCTGTCAGCCAGCCGCACTATATAGCCTTCTCTTGTACAGGCCATCTGATTTGTATGGCAGGCAATGCCGTTTCTTACCTCAAAGGTAAGGTTTAGCCCAGCACCTGAATTTTCAATGTAGTCAATAACCCTGACGCTTTGAAGATAGTGCTTGAAGCCATACGGACAAAGCTCGTTTAGAATAGCCTCGCCAGCATGCCCGAAGGGAGTATGCCCCAAATCATGCCCTAATGCTATCGCCTCTGCCAAATCCTCATTGAGCCTTAAAGCTCGCGCGATGGTTCTCGCAATCTGCGAAACCTCCAAGGTGTGGGTGAGCCTTGTTCTATAATGGTCGCCTGTCGGATTAAGATACACCTGAGTTTTATGCTTTAATCTCCTGAATGAATTGGAATGAATAATTCTGTCCCTGTCCTTTTGGAATTCTGTTCTGATAGGACATTTAGGGGCAGGTATTCTTCTCCCTTTTGTTCGTATAGAAAGCATTGCTTCCTCGCAAAGTGTAGCTATTTCAATTTGCTCTGTTTGCTCTCGCGGAGTCAAATCCAACCCCTCCTTTATTTAAAAAAGCAAATAATTATTATTTCATTTAATCATGTGAAATCTGCATAAATCTCCTGCGATTTAATAATTTTTGCCTGACCACAGGTGATATCAGTAATTTTATCTTCAAGCTCCTTTACAAATTCCGTCCTGACAAGCAAGTTAATTGCAACATTGTCAGTAAACTCGGTTGAAATAATTTTAACCTCATAATCGGGAAGAATATTATTTAATCTTCCATATAGATTATAATCAATTGACACAAAAAGTTCAATACAATTGCACATCAGCATTATTTTTGCCGCATCCACAGCAAGCTTGCAGGAATGTGAATAAGCCCTTACGAGCCCTCCCCCTCCAAGCATTATACCGCCGAAATACCGTGTTACCACAACGCAGACATCCGTCAGCCCTTCCTTTTGCAAAACATCAAGCACCGGCACACCAGCAGTACCCTGAGGCTCACCGTCATCAGAATATCTTGTAATATTATCATGGCGCAAAATATAGGCATAAACATTGTGGGTTGCCTTCCTGTGCATTGCTTTTATTGAATCAATGAATTTTACAGCTTCTTCATTGGTTTTTACAGGCGCTATATAACCGATAAACTCAGACTTTTTCTCAATAAAGCCTGCCTCAGCCTTATCAAAAACAGTTTTATAAGCCATTTTACCCTCGTTTATTATAAACTAAAATAGTATAAATACATTATATCAGAAAATTGTAAAAAAAGCAAAAAAACTGGAATTAAAATTTAACTCCAGTTTTCGTTGATTACTTATCAAGATTGAAACGCTTTTTAAATCTGTCAACACGTCCGCCTGTATCAATAAGCTTTTGCTTTCCTGTGTAAAAAGGATGACATTTTGAGCAAATTTCAACTTTAATATTCTTTTTTGTTGAGCAGGTTTCAATTACTTCGCCACAAGCACAGGTAATTGTTGTTGCTTCATACTTTGGATGAATACCTTCCTTCACTATTAAACACCTCTTTCTGAATTAATTATGATATACATAGTAGCCCATCATATTGCCTCAGACAGTAGTACTATGGAAATTTCATTACGTTTTAAAATTATATCATATAGTTTTATTTTTTGCAAGTGTTTTTTCAATAGACATACAAAAAAATTATTTTACTAT
Source organism: Clostridia bacterium (assembly GCA_003246805.1). Taxonomy (GTDB): domain Bacteria; phylum Bacillota; class Clostridia; order Oscillospirales; family Ruminococcaceae; genus SZUA-444. Next base: position 9,356 of record QKDG01000168.1, read on the forward strand.
TACAAAATACTATTCCGTTTTTATTATTAATTGTGTTATAATAGTATTATCTAAAAAAAAGGGGGGATAAGTATGCCACATATCATCATTAAAATGCTTGAAGGGCGAAGCGAGCCAGTCAAGGAGCTTTGTGTTGCTAAGGTTGCTAAGGCTTTGCAGGAAGCAACAGGTGCATCAGACTCGCACATTTCTGTTTCTATCGAGGATTATACTGCACAGGAATGGCAGGAGGTTTTCAAAAACGAAATTGAGGGGAACCCAAATTTAAGGAAAAAACCAGGTTACAGGCCAGAAGATTTGTTGTAAACAAAACAAAGCAAAGCGTGAGCAGTTTATTCTGCTACACTGCTTTTCTTTTTTTAAAATATAATTGTATCACTATGCATTTTGTGGTAAAATATAAAAAAAGAAAAGGAACTTTTTATGGATAATAATATTAATGTTGTATTAGCATCTTCTTCACCAAGAAGGCATGAGCTTTTAAAAATGCTTTTCTCTGAATTTGAGGTTTGCCCCGCAGATATAAACGAAGAAAATCTGCCTGATATCCCTGTATTTGAGGTTGCTGAATTTCTCGCTGCTGAAAAAGCAAAGGCTATCAGCTGCAAAAACGCTCTCGTTATTGCGTGTGATACTGTTGTTATAAGCGAGGATAAAATACTGGGCAAGCCAAAAAGCACTGAGGATGCCATAGCAATGCTTTCACAGCTTTCGGAGAAAACCCATGTTGTAGTAACAGGTGTTTGCTTGTGCTATAATGATAAATCAATTTCTTTTTCAGAAAAAACTGAGGTCGAGTTTTATAACTTATCAAAAAAAGATATATTAGCTTATATAGCAACCGGCGAGCCTTTTGACAAAGCAGGGGCTTATGGCATACAGGGGCTTGGAGCATTTTTTGTAAAAGGCATAAAGGGTGATTATTATAACGTTGTTGGTTTGCCTGTTGCAAGGCTACGGCAGGAAATATTAAAGCTGATTGGTATTCAATTTTAATCGAAATCATTTGTTTTGTTCAAATGTTCAATGCATTTATAAATGCTCAGATTGTTATTGATGTCTATCGTTGCAAGCATTATGTGCTTTAAATCGGTATAACCCTGATTTTTAATTTCGTCTTCAAGCCATGGCATATCATTCCCACTATGCCTTAAATTTTGCAGCATAACCCTGCCATCTATTATTACATTATAAACAAGCCCGTCTTCCTGTGTTAGAATGTTCATATCATTTCTGTTAACAGCTTTAAGCTCCGGCTTTTGCATAAAGCTGATTGTTCCGTTGTTTTCCATTATCGCACACTCAACCTCAGAAATATTAAAATAGCCCTGATTTCTTGCGATTGTCAGTATATCGTTAATGTCAAGCCTTGCTTTAATGAGATTTTTTTTATAAATCACGCCGTTTTCAATCAGCAATAACGATTTACCTGATAATAATCTCCTCAATTTTATTGATTTTATTGTTAAAAGCGATATTAAATAACCCACCAATGTATATGTTATCATTGCAATAAGCACACCAAGAAAATTCTCTGTCTCATCTATTACAGCAAGCTCCGCTGCTATTGAGCCTATGCTTATTCCGTTGACGTAATCAAACATGTTAAGCTGTGATATCTGTTTGTTACCTAATAGCTTTGTCAATGAAAAAAGCGCAAGAATTGAAAAAATCGCTGTAAAAAAGGATTTTAGCAAAAACATTATTATCCCCCTGTTTTTTTAAAAATATTGTATGTTCTCATTAAAAATATTATTCAGAACAATATTTTTTAAGTTTGCATAAAATAGTATGTGGGGTGATAAAATGGCTAATTGTAATAATTTTTATTCAAACAATATAAACGCTAAAAAAAGCAATTCAAATAAATCATGCCCTCTTTTTTCAAACGGCCAAAGCCTTAATATTATTGCCGCCGCTACCGCCAATGTACTTGCTGAACAGTTTACCGAAAAAGAAATTGCTGTATTAGCCTTATTCTTCTCTACATTGGGTGACGCTTTGGGAACAATTGCAGCTGCAAATGCCTTGCTATGCAATAATGAACAAGATGAGCTTTTTTTAGAAGAAACTCTACAACGTTAAACAAAGGATGATTAAAATGCCACGATTTTTTGTGAACTCAATTGAAAATGATGTCGCAATTATTACCGGAAATGAAGCTGACCATATTTCTAAATCGCTGAGAATGAAAAAAGGTGATGAGCTCACCCTCTGCGATACAAAAGGTTTTGATTATTCTTGTGTTATAAATGATATTTCTGACAATATCATTTGCAAGGTAATATCAAAAGAAAAATCAAGAACAGAGCCGGATGTTAAAGTAACTCTCTTTCAGGCTATGCCAAAGCTGGACAAGCTTGATTACATAATTCAAAAATCAGTTGAGCTTGGTGTTTACAGAATTGTTCCTATTCTTACCAAAAGATGCGTCAGCAGACCTGACGAAAAATCAATGAGAAAAAAAGCAGAACGATATTCAAAAATTTCGTTGGAAGCAGCAAAACAATCAGGGCGTGGGATAATCCCTGAGGTTTGTGATTTAATTTCTTTTCGTGAGGCTGTAAACAGTATATCAAAGGGCGATTTAGGCATAATATTTTATGAAGGCGGAGGGAAGAATTTATCAGAAATTAACCTGCCATCATACAAAAACATCAGTATATTTATCGGCTCAGAGGGCGGATTTGACGAAGATGAGGTTTTTTTTGCCGAAAGCAAAGCAATTGAAAAAACTACCCTCGGCCCCAGAATATTAAGATGTGAGACTGCTCCTGTCGCTGCTTTATCTATTATTATGAATTTAACAAATAATATGTAAATAACAATTGAAAAATGAGATTTAATGTGTTATAATTTAGTATAATTTGTACAATCATAAAACGGAGGGAAATATATGAAAAATAGTACCGGAATTTTTATTGCTGTTTTAGCAGCTGCTGCTGGTGCTGCTGCTACTGTTTTTGCTTTAAAGAGAAAAAGCGAGCTTGATGATTTTGCTAACAAACATTCAAAAAGCTATGATTTTGATGATTTTGATGAATGTACTTGTGAAGAAGCTTGTGAGTGTGGCGATGAATGTGCTTGTGAAGATGATTATGAGTTCACGAATGATTCAAGCGAAAGCAGCACTGATAATACAAGCCCATTTATCGATGATGCAGAAATAGGGCTTGACCTTGTTGA
>QKDG01000164.1 GCA_003246805.1 Clostridia bacterium
TTCGGCAACATGGCTGCAGGAATGATTATATCTTCAATGGTGTATTATGGTTTAGGCTCTGTGGCAGCTATGTTAAATATATCAATACCAATATTTTCAGTCGGAATTCCAGCAATATTATCGCTTTATTTTGATTTGTTTTCAGGTGTAGTACAAGCATATGTGTTTATTATGCTAACAATGGTATATGTTGGTAATGAAATAGCAGAATAATAATTAAATTTTTAATTTTTGGGAGGATTTTTTATGGAAAAGGCAATAATTTTAGCAGCATGTGCATTAGGCGCAGGCTTGGCAATGATAGCAGGTATAGGTCCTGGTATTGGTGAAGGCTATGCAGTAGGAAAAACAATTGAATCAATAGCAAGGCAGCCAGAAGCTCAGGGTGACTGCACAAGAACAATGTTCATTGGTTGTGCTATTGCAGAAACAACAGGTATTTATGCTCTTTTAGTTGCTATATTATTATTATTTGTTGCTCCTGGTTTATTGATCGGAAAATTATAATCCTTATAGCTTATGCTAAGGATAGGGAGGAATAAGTAAATTGTTTACAGAATTTGTATCTTTTGAACCAAATACAGCAATACTTTCATTACTCAACCTATTAGTTTTGTTTTTATTTATCAGGCATTTTCTTTTTGGCCGAATCAATAAGGTTTTAGAGGACAGACAGCATGAGGTTTCAAAGGCTTTTGAGGATGCAGAAGCTGCAACCGAAAAAGCAAGGCAGCTGGAAGACGAATACAGCCTTAAAATTTCAACAGCTAAAGAAGAATCCGCTGAAATTGTCAAAAATGCTACACAAAAAGCACTGACACGTTCTGATGAAATTATTTTTCAAGCTAAAAATGAAGCAACCAGTATTCTTGCAAAAGCAAATACTGATATAGAACGTGAAAAGAAACGCGCTTTGAATCAGATGAAGGACGAAATTTCTGACATTGCGTTTATGGTTGCCTCTAAAGTTGTAGAAAAAGAAATTGACAATAAAGAAAATGATAAGTTGATTGAAGATTTTATTAATAGTGTGGGTGAGCTGTAATGAATGGATTGCTTGAAAAAACTTATTCAACAGCTTTGTTTCAGCTTTGTATTGAAGAAAATAGTCTTGATAAATCATTTGAAGAAATGATGTTTATAAGTAATACTTTTTCCAGTAATGAAGAGCTTTTGAAAATAGTTTCATTACCGACTGTAAAAGCTAATGAAAAACAAAAAGTTATTGCTTCTGTTTTTGATGGCAGAATTTCAAAAACAGTTCTTAATTTTCTTTATATTTTGATTGAAAAAAACAGAATAAGCTACATCAATAAAATTGCAGAACAGTTCAAGGATATGTATAACAATAGCTGTGGTATCCTTGAAGTTACAGTTATAACAGCAAAGCCTATGAATAATGCTCTTAAAGATAAGCTTATTAAAAAGCTTGAAGCTGTTACCAGCAAAAAAATCAACCTGATTGAAATGGTTGACTCAAAAATATTGGGTGGTATTGTATTAAAATACAATAATTCACTATTGGATTCCAGTGTCAAGACAAAGCTTGATAATATGAGAGCTCAGATTGACTCAATAATAGCGTAAGGATGGTGTGAAGATGGATTTACGCCCTGATGAAATAACAGGTTTAATAAAACAACAGATTAAAAATTTCAGCTCAAAAATGGAACTTTCAGATATAGGCACTGTTGTTACTGTTGGTGACGGTATTGCAAGAATTCATGGGCTTGAAAAATGCATGTCCGGCGAGCTTTTAAAGTTTGACGGTGATATTTATGGAATGGCTTTGAACTTAGAGCAGGACTTTGTAGGTGCTGTTTTGCTGGGTTCGGATGCAGTAATCAAAGAGGGAAGTCAGGTTAAAAGAACAGGTAGTATTGTTTCTGTTCCCGTTGGTGAAGAGCTTTTGGGAAGAGTTGTAAACTCTTTGGGACAACCGATAGACGGAAAAGGCACAATACTAACTGATAAAACTATGCCTATCGAAAACCCTGCTCCTGGAATTATTACAAGAAAATCAGTAAACAGGCCTTTACAGACAGGTATCAAGGCAATTGACTCAATGATACCTATCGGAAGAGGCCAGCGTGAGCTTATTATCGGTGACAGACAGACTGGTAAGACTGCAATCGCATTGGATACAATTATAAATCAAAAGGATAAAGAAGTTATCTGTATTTATGTTGCAATTGGTCAAAAAAGGTCAACTGTTGCAAACGTTGTTGAAATTCTAACAAAAAATGGCGCCATGGATTATACAATTATAGTATCTGCAACAGCCTCTGAACTTGCACCATTGCAGTATATTGCTCCTTATACAGGCTGTGCAATGGGCGAATACTTCATGGCACAGGGTAAAGATGTTTTGTGTATATATGACGATTTGTCAAAGCATGCTGTTGCTTACAGGGCATTGTCACTATTACTTCACAGGCCACCGGGACGTGAAGCGTATCCTGGTGACGTTTTTTATCTGCATTCACGTTTATTGGAGCGTGCTGCAAACCTAAATGAAAACTATGGTGGTGGCTCGTTGACGGCACTTCCTATTATCGAAACACAGGCGGGTGACGTTTCGGCTTATATTCCTACAAACGTTATATCTATAACAGATGGTCAGATTTTCCTTGAATCAGAGCTTTTCTATTCAGGTGTAAGGCCTGCTGTTAACCCTGGTATTTCAGTATCTCGTGTTGGTGGTTCTGCACAGATTAAGGCTATGAAAAAGGTATCTGGCTCATTAAAGCTATTGTATTCACAGTATCGTGAGCTACAATCCTTTTCACAGTTCGGTTCTGACCTTGATAAGGACACAAAAGACCGTCTTGCAAAAGGTGAACGTATTGTTGAGGTTTTAAAGCAGGGAAGAAACTCACCAATTTCAGTTGAGCATCAGGTTATAATAATTTATGCTGTTGTAAACAATTTCTTAAAGGAAATTGCATTGAAAGATATCATTGAATTTGAAAAAGAATTATTTGAACATATTGATTCTTCATACCCTGATATAATTGCTTCATTAAAAGAAACCAAAGATTTGACAAAAGAAAATGAAGCAATGTTGAATGATGCTTTAAGCTCTTTTGTTAAGAAATTTTTAGCATCAAAATAGTAAAGGGGGAGCAAAATGGCCACAGCCAATATGAAGGATATCAAGCGTCGCATAAAAAGTGTTGAAAGCACTATGCAAATAACAAAAGCGATGGAGCTTGTTGCTTCCTCAAAACTCAGGAAGGCAAAGCAAAGGGCTGAGGTAGCACAACCATTTTTCAATGCCCTTTATGAGACTATGTGTAAAATTGCAGAAGATTCATCATTTACTTCCATATTCACGAAGAATAATAG
>QKDG01000113.1 GCA_003246805.1 Clostridia bacterium
ATGTAAAAATACATTTAAATTATATAACATATTTTTCTATATGTAAAGAAGTTTATAAATTTTATTAACAAACAATAACACAGCTTGTAGAAAAAGTCCTTTTCTACAATTTTATAATAAATTGAAGCACGTATTTGCGGGGGCTTTGCGGTCGCCCACACACCCCTTCGCATCAAAAACCATAGTTTTTCTACACTCTGAAATATTATTAACAAACAATGTCAAATGTTTTTAACAGAGTGCAAAGTCTTACCTAAAAATATGCATTTCCTTGATTTATTTTCAGAAAAGGGGTATACTTAAATACAATAAATAATTAGCGAGGTAAAGTAATCATGACAATTCTTTATGAAGTTAACAAAAATTTATATATAAATCTCACGAACAAATGCCCTTGCAACTGTACATTTTGTATAAGGAACAACGGTGATGGCGCTTATGGGTCCGACAGCTTGTGGCTTGAAAGAGACCCTTTTGCGAGAGAGGTTATTGAACAATTAAAATCAAGGGACTTGGACAGCTATGATGAAATTGTTTTCTGTGGCTTTGGTGAGCCTTTTGAGGCGCTTGGAGTAATGCTTGACGTTGCAGGCTATTTGAAATCAGTAACGTCAACAACAATAAGGGTGAACACTAACGGACTATCTGACCTAATCAACCAAAAACCGACAGCGCATTTATTGAATGGGCTGATTGATATAGTATCTGTAAGCCTGAATGCTGGCACAAAGGCGGAGTATTTGAAGGTTACACGCCCATCATTTGGCGATTCTTCTTATGATGCAATGCTCAAATTTGCCGTTGACTGCAAGAAGTATGTAAAAAGCGTTGTCTTATCTATTGTTGATGTTATTCCCGCTGATGAAATTGAAAAATGCAGGCAAATAAGTAATAAGCTTGACATTCCACTACGTATAAGAAAATATGATGAATAATAATTTGCTATAAAATAACGTCATTTGTTAAGTCACAAAGCAAAGAAAAAACGACTACTGTATTCAGTAGTCGTTACAGAGTGTCGAAAAACTATGGTTTTTGATGCGAAGGGGTGTGGGGGCGACCGCAAAGCCCCCGCAAATACGTGCTTAAATCTATAATAAAATTGCAGAAAAAGGCTTTTTCTACAAGCTGAAACGACCACTGTATTCAGTAGTCGTTAATATGTATTATTTTGTGTTTGCAAGAGTCCATCTGAAAGTCGAAAATCTTTTAGCCTTTGTGTTGTCATACAGAATATTGCTCGTATAAGTTGATGGGTCAATGAATCTGTAATCTGATTTGCTCTTTTTAGAACCAAAGCCCCCCAAAATAGAATCTGGGCTTCCTGTACGCTGAACAATTTTGCTTATTCTCTGGAAGGACTTTTCATAAGCTATTATATCCTTTGCAAGAGTAATTTTTGTATCGCATATATTGTATTCACCACTGTAATGCCCCTGTGGGCCAGCAAGAATTGCATTGATAAATTCAACGAGATTATAGATACAGCACAAGCTGAAGCCATAAGAACCCTCATTATATAAATAAGCAGCATCCTCCTTAGGGTCATATATTCTGTCTCGTAAATTTTGAGGATAGCTTGATTTGTATATTGGTGCAACCCTGAGTATGATAATATTGCTGTCAGATTTTTTGAATGCAGACGCCATATTGTTCTCACTGTCAAGTTTCATCTTTCCGTAATCAGTAACAGGCTTTAAATCTGATGCCTCACGAACAGGCTCGCGGGATTTTGTGGGGGCATAAACCTGATGCGTGCTCAAAAGCATTACATCCTTAATTTTAGAAGATTCAACAGCTTTCCAGAAGTATTTGTCGGCAGCCTTGTTATCGTTGAGTTCCTGGTCGGTTATTACGGATGGGATGTCATTATCCACTGAGTTTGCCAAATAAATTACTGCGTCAATACTGTTAGATGATAATATGTTGGAGACAGCTGATTTATCAGTGATATTTGCCTGAATGAAAGTATAATTTTCTCTTCCAGCAAATTCGTTGGTCTTTTTGTCAGTCGCTATAACTTTATAGCCTTTTTTTAGCAAATCAAAGCAAACTTCCATACCAATCGTGCCACTGGCGCCGGTTACAAATACTGTTTTCACTGTTTTTCCCCCTTGTTTTGTCTTTATAAAGTGTATTATTTAGTTTAAACTTATTATATCATAAAAGAAATAAAAAGCAAGATGCTTTTGTTTTTTTATACTATTTGCTGATTTGCATGCAAGATTATTTGTTTATTTTAAACAAATAAAACATAAAATATATTAATAATTAATTACAAAATTCATTTTTATGGGGAGGTTTTATGAAAAGCCCGTTCAAATATTCTGACGACAACAAAAGATACTACACCTTGAATTGCTTTTTGAGAAGAAAATTCAGTTCAAAAGTGTTTAAGGTCACCTTAAATGCAGGGATGACCTGCCCTAATCGGGATGGTACAAAATCAATAAAGGGATGCGCTTTTTGTTCTGAGAATAAGAGTGGTGAATTTGCGGGAAATCCTAAAAACAGCATTGCCGAACAATTTGACAGTATCAGGTTAAAACTTCATCAGAAATGGCCACAGGCGCTTTACATTGCTTATTTTCAGGCGGGAACAAACACATATGCACCGCTGGATAAATTAAAAGCAATATATACAGCAGCGCTTAATCTGCCTGGTATAGTTGGGATAAATATCGCTACCCGCCCAGATTGTATTAATGAAGAAATTGCAGAGTTGTTGAAAATCATTTCTGAAAAAACTTTTCTTACAGTTGAGCTTGGGCTTCAGACTATATTTGACATCACAGCAAAAGCAATGAATCGTTGCCATTCATATAAAGATTTTCTTGAAGGCTATAATCTGTTAGTATCAAAAGGGATAAATGTGTGTATTCATATAATAGACGGGCTTCCGGGCGAAACACATGAAATGATGCTAGAAACAGCAAGGGAAATCGCCCGACTTCATCCGCAGAGCGTTAAAATTCATCTATTGCATATTATAAAAGGAACACAAATATACTATGATTTTGTTTCGGGCGGGTTTAAAGAGCTTTCCCTTGAAGAATACGTGCAGGTTGTATGTGACCAGCTTGAAGTTCTCCCCCCTGATGTTGTAATACAACGTTTAACTGGTGACGGTGATAAGCGAACCCTTGTCGCCCCATTATGGAGCCTTAAAAAGCTTTGTGTTATCAACGAAATTGATAAGGAGCTTTTAAGGCGAAACAGCATGCAGGGAATAAAATATTCTTTATAAAGCTGAATTATTCATAAAACGTGCTTTTGTAAAATATATATTTTACAAAAGGGGGCGTGTCTTTATGGCTAATAATATTAAAGAAACAACACCGAAGGGGTTCCACAATCTTTTTCTTGAAAACAGGAATGTTTTATCGCTGACGGGAGTAACAGATGTGGAAAACTTTGATGAAAAAAGCATTATGCTATATACTCAGTTAGGGGAGCTGACAATTCAGGGCAAGGATTTGAGAATAAACTCAATGAGCGTTGAAACAGGGGATTTGTCAGTTGAGGGGGATATCTGGTCAATACAATATGGTGATAAGGACAATAAAAAGTCACCGACATTTTTTTCAAAGCTGTTTAAATGATGGAAACTTTTTTCAATGTATCCGAACAAACACAGCTCTTCCTCTGGGCTTGTGTTCTGGGCGCCTTCACAGGAATTTTCTATGACATATTCCGCGTTCTGAGAATACTGATAAAGCACAATAGCTTTGTGGTTTTTATCGAAGATATTATATTTACACTGTTTTTTGGGATGTCACTCTTTATTTTCGCAACTGAAAAAGCAAGGGGCGAAGTAAGGTTTTTTATGCTTTTTGGTGCCTTGCTTGGCTTTATAATTTATTATATGACCATTGGTTTTTTGATGGTTAATATAATAAAAAGAATAATCGGCGTTATTAAGAAGGTTATGAGGTTATTATATAAGCATTTGTTTGCGCACATTTTGCGATTTTTTAGTGATGTTGCCAAAAAATTAAGGATAAAATTTGTTGAAGTAGCAACAAAATTAAAAAAAGTCTATTTCACTAACAAAAAACCCTTGAAAGAAGATAAACATATCGTGTATAATAAACATAAAAGCCGACGTGTAAAAACGAAACGGAGTGATAACAGAAATGGCAAGAAAAAAGGGCAGGAAAAATAAGAAGTTCAGCTTATTGGGGATATTATGCCGTGTGGCTGTTTTTTGCCTGTGCGGATATTGCGTTGTCACGCTTATATCTCAGCAGCTTACTATTTATGAGAAGAAAAAGGAAATTAATGAAATTAACACTCAGATTATTATAGAAAAACAGAATGTAGACGATTTTAATCGCTTGCTTTCTCTGACAGATGAAAAGAGCTTTATGGAAAAAATAGCAATTGAACGCTTAGGCTATGCGTATCCAAACGAAAAAAGATATTTTGATATTTCAAAATATTAATAATAATATAATATGTAATAAGAGAGGATTAAAAATTCTGTATGCAGCTTGAAAAAGGAAAAATTTATGATGGCAAGGTTACTGGCATAACCAAATTTGGTGCATTTGTTGAAATTGAAAAAGGCGTTACAGGAATGGTTCATATCTCTGAGGTTGCAAACGGCTTTGTTTCAGAAATAAAGGACCATTTGCAAGAGGGGCAAACTGTTAAGGTTAAAGTACTGACTATTGCAGAAGACGGCAAAATTGGCTTATCTATCAAAAAAGCAACTGAAACACCAAGGCCACCAAGGCAACAGAATTTCAGGCGGGATGATAAACCTGGCGGAAATAATAATTTTAACAGGCAATCAAATTATTCAAATGAAAAAAAGCAAAACCAGCCACCTGCAAATTCATTTGAGGATATGTTAAGCAAATTCAAGCAGAATTCTGAGGAAAAGATGGGCGACTTAAAGCGAAATATCGATTCCAAAAGGAAGAGTGGTTCAAGGCGCTCAGGCCCTAAATCTTAAATAAATTCAGGCGGTAAAATTACCGCCTGTTTTCGTATACAATTTTAATTTAAAGGGGAAATTAATATGGCGAAAGGCTTTAAAAAAACGACGGCTTTTATCTTCTTTATTCTTGCTGGTATTGTTCTTGGGGGATTTATCAGCCATATATGCGCCTCACAGCAATATCTTGGATGGCTCGCATGGGGGCAGCAAATAGGATTGTCAACAAACAGCCCCGCTGTTATTGACCTTGTAATAATCAAATTTGCAATAGGATTTGAGCTTAATGTTACCGTTGCTCAGATTTTTACTGTTATATTGTCTATATTGCTTTTTAATAAAACCTGCAAATCTCTTTAATTAATCAGGTGTTTAGTTTTATCGGAAAAAGAAATAAATAAGGCCATATATAACTGAGGCTGTTATGCCATACAATATAACTGGGCCGGCGATAATAAATATTTTTGCCCCTACTCCTAAAATATAGCCTTCACTTTTAAACTCAATAGCAGGCGAGACAACTGCATTCGCAAATCCTGTTATAGGCACAAGGGTTCCTGCGCCGCCATGCTTTGCGATTTTCTCATAAAGCTTTAAGCCTGTCAGCAATGCAGAAAGGAATACAAGGGTAATTGAAGTTAATGTAGCCGAATCTTTTTCGCTCATACCCATATTCTTATACCATGTAAGCAATATTTGCCCCAAACAGCATATAAGCCCGCCTATAACAAATGCCTTAGGTATATCTATCCAGCTTTTTGAATTTGGGGATGCTTTTTTCACCATTTTAGAATATTGTTCGTTGCTGATATTCATAATAACACTTCCTAAATAAAATATACTATATTTTTATCCAAAAGCGAAGAATAATACATTTAAGAGTTAAAAAAGCTTTAATAAATATACAAATAGTAATATTTATATAAAATATACAATTATTAATATTTTAAGTTGCTTGACAAATAGTTTTGTAAGGTTTACAATATAAACATATAAACAGTAACAGGCAACTGTTGCTGTTTTTAACGCGTTAAGGAGATAATAGGATGAATGACATTCCCGAGTATGAAATAATTGATGCTCACGCACATATTTTCCCGAGCAAGATTGCACAAAAGGCCTCAGTAACAATAGGAGAATTCTACGACACAGAGATGAAGTATACTGGCGACAGTGAAACCATATTAAAAAGTGGTGGGGAAATAGGTGTCAGCAAGTATCTGGTATGTTCAACAGCTACTGTACCACAGCAAACCTCAAATATAAACAGTTTTATAATAGATGAATGCAATAAGCATCCTGAGTTTATAGGGTTTGGCACCTTGCATCCTGAAACAGAAAATATGGAGGCTGAGATAGAAAAAATAATTGCAGGCGGATTAAAAGGGGTTAAGATACACCCTGATTTCCAAAAATTCAATATTGATGATGAAAAAGTATTCAGTATTTATGAGCTTTGTGAGGGAAGGCTGCCTGTTCTTGTTCATATGGGTGATGACAGATACGAATTCAGCAGGCCTCACAGGCTTTTAAATGTTATAAAGGTCTTCCCTGAACTTAAAGTTATAGCAGCACATTTTGGTGGATATCAATGCTGGGATGAGGCTATTGAATGCCTGACGGACAAAGAAAATATATATTTTGATACAAGCAGCACACTTGGCTTCATTCCGCTTGAAAAAGCAAAGGAAATATCAAGGCATTTCGATACCGATAAACTTATGTTTGGCACTGACTTCCCCATGTGGGACCACAAGGAAGAGCTTGAAAGATTTTTATCGCTGGGATATTCAAGTGAGGATAATAAAAAAATACTATCAGGTAACTTTAAAAAAATATTCAATATATAAAACAACGGGAACATTAATATGTTCCCGTTAGAGTATCTAAAAACTATGATTTTTGATGCGAAGGGGTGTGGGGGCGACCGCAAAGCCCCCACAAAATACGCAATCTAATTTGTAATAAAATTGTAGAAAAGGACTTTTTCTACAAGCTGACGGGAACATTAATATGTTCCCGTTTTATTATTTTATTAATCCCCAAATGCAGTGCCTATATTACGTGCTGTCTGAACAAGCTGATGGTCAGGTGTGATTAGTTTTGTTTTCCCCGCTATTTCAGCAAGTGGGTTTTCAGATACTATTTTATTAATCATAGCAACACCAACGCCGTATTTTTCCTGCTCAATCAGCTTTGCGGCATGGCATCCAAATTTTGTGGCAAGAACTCTGTCGTAAGCAGATGGGCTCCCACCCCGTAGCATATGCCCAGGAACAACAACCCTTGTATCAATGCCTGTCTCTGACATTATTATTGAAGCGATACGGTTTGTTGCAGTTGTTTCGCCAGCTTCGAGGCGTTTCTTTAAACGGTCCTTTTTTTTCATCTTCGCTTCCTCAACATCAAAAGCACCCTCAGCAACAGCGATAATAGAAAACGACTTTCCTGAATCTGCTCTTTTAACAGCTGCTTCTACAATCTTGTTACCATCAAAAGGAATTTCAGGAATTATGACTATGTCTGCTCCACCTGCTATTCCGGAATATAATGTCAGCCAGCCTGCCTTGTTGCCCATAATTTCAACAACCATTATTCTGCTATGGCTGTGAGCAGTTGTATGCAAACGGTCGATAACCTCTGTTGCGATATCAACAGCGGTATGAAATCCAAAGGTAACATCTGTGCCCCAAATATCATTGTCGATAGTTTTTGGCAAGCCGATTATGTTTAGCCCCTCCTGCGATAAAAGGTTGGCAGTTTTGTGAGTTCCGTTTCCCCCAAGGGTAAGCAGGCAGTCAAGCTTCAGCTTTTTATAGGTGTCCTTCATGCTTTTTACCTTGTCAACATTATCATCGCCTATTACCTGCATAAGCTTAAAAGGGGTTCTCTTTGTGCCGAAGATAGTTCCACCTTGTGTGAGAATTCCTGAAAAATCGTTCGGCTGCATTATTGTTGACTGATTATTGATAAGGCCAGAAAAGCCATCCTGTATCCCAACAATTTCGATATTATCATTGCCAAAGGTTTCATAACAAGCTTTAGCAACACCCCTGATAGTAGCGTTAAGCCCCGGGCAATCGCCACCAGCAGTCAGAATACCAATACGTTTTTTCATATCTTACACTTCCTTTTAAGCTAATTTGGAACTATCGCTATAAATATTGAAAAATAATGAAATATGCTGCCCCCAATAACAAACAAATGCCATATAGAATGCATATACTTAATCTTTTTAAGGCCATAAAAAATTGCACCGATAGAATAAAAGGCGCCACCGACAAGAAGAAATATCAGTGACAAAGCGGGTAAAGTTTCAATCATTGGCTTTATTGCAAATACTATTGCCCAACCCATAGCAAAATAGCATATCATTGAAAATTTGCTGAATTTTTCAAGATTAATTGAATTAAGAACAACGCCAAGAACACAAAATCCCCAGATAACCCCGAACAAGGCCCAGCCAAGAGCACCCCTTAAAGTTACAAGAGTATACGGGGTATACGTGCCTGCTATTAAAATGAATATAGTATTATGGTCAAGTATTCTGAAAAATCTTTTGGCAGTAATATTTGTAATAGCATGATATAGTGTTGACATAGTGTACAAAATAATCAGAGAAGCACCATAAACAGAAGCACTGACAACACCCCATGCATCTGAATAAAAAGCTGAAAATACAATGAGGACAGTAGCACCAGCGATTGAAAGACCAGCTCCGGCACCGTGAGAGACGGAATTAAAAATTTCTTCGCCTAAGGAATATCGTTTTTTTGTCTGCGTCATACAAATCCTTTCGCAAAAAATCAAGCAAAACATTGGAAAATAAATGTTTTGCTTGTGCTTTATTTAATATTAGCAGAAAACCCGAGAAAATTCAAGGACTATAACGTTATTTTTAGAGCATTTCTAAAATAAGTTTCAAATTCACTTTGTGGCATAGGTCTTCCAAAATAATAACCCTGAGCGTGATTACACCCTGATTTTCTAAGAATAACTGCCTGGCTTTCGGTTTCGATGCCCTCAGCCAAAATCTCTATCTGTTTTGATTTGCAAATATTTATAACAGAAGAAACAATTTGCCTTGAAACCTCATCTGTTTCAAGATTCATAATAAACGACCTGTCAAGCTTCAGCAACGAAATAGGCAAAACCTGAATGTAGCTGAGTGAGGAATATCCTGTTCCAAAATCGTCCATCGAAACTTTGATTCCAATCTGATTAAGCTCCTTCATTTGCCTTATAGCGTGGTCAATGTCTTTTAGTGCAAGGCTTTCTGTAAGCTCAACCTCAAGCAGCTCGGGAGAAATTCCGGTAGCATCAAGAGCGTCCTGTATAGTTTTTAAAATATTCGTCTGATAAAAATCGACAGAAGACAGATTAATAGAAATACTGATAGGTGGCAGCCCGCTTTCCTGCCATAGCTTAGTCTGCCTGCAAGCCTCATTTATTACAAACTCACTTATTCTTGTGATAAGGTTTGAGCTTTCAGCGACAGGGATGAAAGAATTTGGTGGGATAATAGTTCCGTCAGCCTTTATCCAGCGGATAAGGGCCTCACACCCGATTACTTCATTTGTAATAAGATTTATTTTAGGTTGGTAATAAAGAACCAGTTCATTTTTGATTATGGCATTTTCAAGCTCTTTTTCAAGCGTAGATTTCTGAATTATTTTGTCGTGCGCAAAATTATCATATCTGACAATATTAGAACGTGGAAGTTCGCCAAGCCTTAGTGCGAATTCAGCATGCTCTAGCACCTGCGAAAATTCTTTGCCATCCTCAGGGAGTTTGCAGTAACCTGCTGATGCCGTAATCGTTTGTGTTGAAAAAATACCCGTCGAAAGCTCAAACAAGGCGGACTGAATTTTCTTGACAAGAGTAACAGGGTACGTGTCATCCCCGGTATTTCTGATAAGAATAGCAAAATTGTCACTGCCTATTCTCGCACAAAACCCGCCGGAAGCTAAATTTTTAAGTATAGTTAAAGCAATGTCATGCAGAAGGTAGTTGCCATTCTGATATCCGCAGGTGTCATTTATTATGTGAAATTTATCAACATCTAAAATAATCAGCCAATACGAAAAACCAAGTTCCTTTGAACAGCTGTAAGTCTCCTGCCCGAGCATCATAAAACGGTTTCTGTTATAAATCTGAGTAACTTCATCAATATAAGCCATCTTCTCAATCAGGGTATCTTTTTCCTTGTCCTTAGAAATATCAATGAGAGAACCACCGACAACAGGTAAATCAAGCCCAAAAGATTCAGACAGGCGGAATCTGTAATTAAACCATCGATAACCCTCATCAAGGCATTTTATCCGCAAATCAATGCTGACAATCTTGTTGAATTCGTCAATAGTTGCATCCTGCATATTCTGTGTATAAATATGCACGAGAGAAACATCCTTAGGGTGAACAATCTCCTCAAATTCACTCATTAAAATCTCTTGTGATGAAAATCCGAAAAGCTTTTGCAGATTAGCTGAAATAAAGCATTTGTCAGAATCAAGGAATCTTAGAAACAGCCCGATTTCGGATAGTTCAAGAGCAATATCGAGCTTTTTCTCAGATTCAGTCAGCTTGTTCTCCATGTCTAAAATCTGCGTGTAGTCGATACCAATAGAAAGATATACAGGCTGCTTGCCCTCCTGAATTACAGTTGTCTTCCATATTACTGAAAGGCAGGAGCCGTCAGAACACTTAATTGTGATATCCCTGTTATCAAGAATAGTTGCAATGTCTTTATGATTATCATAATCTAGCAAAAATACCGATTTGATATTCTTTGCTTTTTTTAAAAAATCAGGGGGGTATTGAGTCTTTTTAAGAAAGCAGTCATTATAATTAAAAACGCGTAAATCCTTTGACCATACAATAATTATAGCGTCAACATCGTCAAGTATGTTATAAAGCATATCGCGTTCGTTCATATAAAATTTATTGAATTTTTTTAGGCCACGATGTAAAATAGTACCTAATACAAGAAAAGTTATCAATGAATAAATAATTAACAAAGCAATTTTGTTGGAATATAAATTGCTGGCAATATATAAAACGGGGACAGAAACTATAAGATAAATAATTATTAAAGCATAAGTCTTGAACGGTTTCATACAATGTCCTCCGAATTACTATTTTAATGAAAAATATTTATAAAAATCAGTATTTTTAGTATAAACGACATTATACATTTTGTCAATAAATAAAAGATTAAGTTAAATGAAGTGTAATATATATTTTAATTATATCACAAGTTCATCACATTTTTTTGTTAAAATTTATTATAAAAAGCAAATTTCTTCTATTAAATAATGGGAGGGTTAATTGTGAATAGAATATTAATCGTAGATGATGAGAAAAGTATCCGTGAGGCTGTCAAGGAATACGCTGAATTTTCAGGCTTTGAAGTTATACAAGCACAGGACGGTGTTGAAGCTGTTGAAAAGGTAAGGCACGCCGATTTTGACATCATTATAATGGACATCATGATGCCAAAGCTAGACGGTTATTCCGCTTGCAAGGAAATAAAGAAGATAAAGGATATTCCTGTAATCATGCTTTCGGCAAGGGGGGAGGAATACGACAAGCTATTCGGCTTTGAAATAGGTATTGAGGATTATGTTGTCAAGCCTTTTTCACCTAAGGAGCTGATGGCGAGAATCACTGCTGTAATAAAGCGATGCAATAAAAGCGCAAATGATGATGTATTCAGATATAAAGGACTTGAGATAAATTTTAAGGGGAGAGAAGTTATAGTAGATTCAAAAAAAGCGTCTCTTACTCCAAAGGAATACGACCTTTTGTTTTATATGGTTAAGAATATTAATATTGCCTTATCGCGTGAGAAGCTTCTGGAAGAGGTCTGGGGCTATGATTTTTATGGAGATGACAGAACAGTAGACACACATATAAAAATGCTGAGGAACAATCTGGGAGGTTACAGGGATATGATAGTCACCCTGAGAGGAATGGGGTATAAGTTTGAAAAAATCTAAAACAGTAGGAACTCACGTCTGGCTTTATTTCATGTTTTTTACTGTGAGTATACTGCTGTTGCTATGGACGTTTTTGATTGGTTTCATGCAAATATATTACAGAACAGAAAAAACAAACGAAATGAAAAAGGCAATGCAATACATTAAGGATAATTACAATAGCAGAGAGCTGTCTTCGTATCTTGAAAGCCTTGCAATAACAAACAATATGTGCATCGAAATAACAGATAAATATATTAACAGCATATATTCGTATGATATGATGGCAGGCCGTTGCTATATACACAGTGAATACGGCGCAAAGCTTTTTGAAATAAGGAATGATTTGTATAATAGTGACAAAAAAGAAATATATTTTGATATAAAAGCAACAAGCGACAGCAGCAGAATGCTTGTGGGCGCATTGATGATAGGGGAGAAAAATGATGTAAAGGCATTTGTTTTTTTAAATATTATGCTCGAACCTATCGAATCTACAACAACCATTATTC
>QKDG01000171.1 GCA_003246805.1 Clostridia bacterium
AGTCCAGATTTTTCTTGAATAATCATAAGCGCCCGAGCGGTGAACATCTAAAAGTTCAACAAGCTTTTGCTTGTCAAAGAACTTTTCGGCATTGTCAGAAGTAAAGTATTCTTTAACGATATTATAATATTTGTCTTCTTTTAGCCAAACTCTGATAGGAACAGGGAAGCCAAGCTTTTTCTTGTTTGCAGTCTGAGGTGGGCAGGCTTTTAATGCTGCAATTCTCATTGCGTATTTTGTATTCTCTTTTGTTACCCGGTGTTTTGCAGGGATACGCTGCGCTAACTTCATAACCTCCTTGTCGAGGAAGGGAACACGAAGCTCAAGCGAATTTGCCATACTCATTTTATCAGCCTTTAAGAGAATATCACCAGTCATCCATAGGTGCAGGTCAAGATACTGCATCTTTGTCACAAGGCTTTGTGATTTCAACAGGGGAGGGAGCAGTTGTCTTAAATGTCAAAAGCTGCTTTCTTTCATCTTCACTAAAAATAAAAGCGTTGCCGATAAATCGCTCTTCAAGGTCCTTGCTTCGTCTTATAATAAAATTCAAACCTCTTTTAGCAGGGAACTTTGAAGCAACCGAGCCAAGGCATCTTCTAAAGCATTTTGGAAGGGCATTATAAAAAGCCATGTCATTAGGCTCTTTATATATATTGTATCCGCCAAAAATTTCATCAGCGCCCTCACCACTCAATACAACCTTAACCTTTTCTGACGCCAGCTTACACACAAAATACAAAGCAACGGCAGCAGGGTCAGCCAGAGGTTCATCCATGTGATATTGGATTTTTGAAAGATTACCCCAGTATTCTTCAGGGGTAATAACCTTGCTTATATTTTCTTTTTTGATATATTTTGAAAATTCCTTAGCATATCCGATTTCGTTGTATTTTTCATCTTTTCCGAACCCGACAGTAAAGGTTTTGTCAACATCGGCAACAGCGGCAACATAGCTTGAATCAACACCACTTGATAAAAAGCTGCCGACTTCAACATCAGCTATTTTATGTGCCTCAACTGAATTCTTGAAGGTGTCGGTAATAGCCTCAACCCAGGATTCAAGGTCTGGCTCATTATCGTCGTTAAACTCTATCTGCCAGTAGCGTTCAGTTTCAAGCTTTCCGTTTTTATATGTGAAACAATGAGCAGGCAACAGCTTATAAACCTGCCTGAAAAAGGTTTCCTGCGTTGGCGAATACTGAAAGGTAAGATAGTTTTCAAGTGCTACCTCATTAAGCTCCTTTTTAAAATGAGGATGTTCAAGAAATGATTTTATTTCAGAACCAAACATAAAGGTCTCATCCATAAAGGCGTAATACATAGGCTTTATTCCAAAAAAATCCCTTGCCCCAAAAATCTCGCCTGTATTTTTGTTCCAGATGATGAAAGCAAACATTCCACGCAGCTTTGAGAGCATGCTTTTTCCCCATTGCTCGTAACCATGCAAAAGAACTTCGGAGTCTGATTTTGTCTCAAACACATGGCCATGTTTAATCAAATCCTCACGCAAAGGCTGATAATTATAAATCTCACCGTTGAATACAAGCACCATTGACTTGTCTTCGTTGAACAAAGGCTGATTTCCTTGTTCAAGGTCAATGATACTCAGTCTTCTGAATCCCAGGGCAATACCCTCATCAACGTATTTGCCGCTTGAATCAGGGCCACGATGCTTTATTTTCTCCATCATATTTTCAATAACAATTGACGCATCATCAATTTTGTTGGAGAATCCAACAAATCCACACATAAAAAAGCCTCTCTTTCTGTTAGAAAAAATCTGTTGCAACAGTTATTTTTTATTGTTTTTCATTAAAACTATATTAATATAATATGTTAATTTGATTTTTTTGATAAAACATAATAAAAATAGTATTGAAAGATAATTCAATTAAATTCAATAAAATAATTATACAACAGTAAAAATTTATTTTCAAGGATTAATTGACAAAATACGACTGTTGTGGTTAATAAATATAGATCAGAAATGTTATAATGTGTTGCAAAAATTGTGAGGTTATTGTATAATTAAAAAAGAAATATTAAGGTGGTAGGTATATGTATAAATTCACCAGAAATAAAGTTAAAAAGAAGAGATACCGTATTGATATGGTGTTTTTATCCGGAGTAATTGTTTTTGCGGCTTGCTTTGCTATTTATATGTTCAGGGGGGAGCTTATCCCGGCTGACGAAGGTGGAATAAAAGGAGTAAGTACTTCTGACGACAGTTCATTAGTAACAGTCAATGATGATTCTGTTGTTGACAGCTCGTCGAGTGAAGAAATTATCCCGGCGGAAACTTCACAGCCTGTTTCTGATGTTCAAAAGGCAGTAAATCCCGTCCCTCTTTCAGAAAAAAAGGATATGTCGTATATTGACAGCTGCGTGTTTGTGGGGGATTCCCTGACGGTTGGCTTATCATCATACAATGTTCTTTCATACGACAAAGTTCTTGCGTCAATAGGCATGAATATCAACAAGGTTAATACCGAGCCTATAAAAACGACAGCAGGCACCGTAACCATAAAGCAGGCGTTGCTTTCAATAAAGCCCGCAAATATCTATATTATGCTTGGCAGCAACGGCGTTGCATTTTTATCGAATGAAACTATGATAACCGAGTATATTACATTTGTAAATGATATAAGAGCTGACCTTCCCGATTCAAAGATATATGTAATTTCAATTCCTCCCGTAACAGCCCAGAGGGAAACCACAAATGACCACCCTATTCAGAACGCTGATATTGACGTTTATAATTCCGAGCTTTTGAAAATGGCAAATGACAATAATCTTTATTTTATTGACCTTAACACAGCCTTGAAGAACAACGAGGGGAAGGTTGATCCTGAAAAGGTTCAGAATGACGGAATGCATTTTACAAAAGATACTTATATGATAATGCTAGACTATATATTGACTCACGTCGCATCATAATTTTAAAAGGAAGAGGACGTTAACAATGAAAATACTGAAATATTTTTTATGCTCAGCTATTTTAATACTATTATTAGCTGGATGTACACAACAGCAGGGAACAGAGGTTCAACCAGAAGTTGAGGATATAACAAAAGGAATTTTAGAACAGATAGAGTTTTCAGAAATGGTTGAGGCTACAACTGACAATATTAGCTTTATGTATGATTTAAACGCTGATGAATTTGATGATTATTCAGTATATTATGCAGGCTCAGGTGGCTATGCCGATGAAATTGCTGTAATCAAGGTTTCATCACAGGATGATATTGATAAAGTTAAAACTGCTTTTGATGAAAGAATTACATCAAGAACATCGGATTTTAAAGGATATGCCCCTCTTGAATCAGAAAAGCTTGAGAATGCAGTGGTTGAACAAAAAGGCAATTATATTTTCCTTGCAATATGTGACGACACCGACAAGGCTGTAAATATTTTTGAAGATTCATTTAATAAACAATAAGGAGAAGTCAAGTGATTGTAATTAGCTTAATAATTTTAGCAATACTATTCTTTACATTTATAGTATCCTACCGCTCAAACAGAATTTATGCTTTTTCTGCCATACCATTAGCAGTTTTGCCGGCTTTGAATATTCTTGCATTTTTAATAACAAAGCCACTTTCGTTTGTTCTGCCTTTTTCACCATCTTCAATATTTATTGCAATAAATATTTTAGCAGCAATTATCACAAGTGTAAGCAGCGTGATATTTTCAAAAGCTTTTAAAACAAAAATGGCAAGGATTTATTATCTGGCAATGAGTATATTGTATACCATTGTATTGGCTTGGATTTACATTCTAATCAGATTATAAAAATTGCACCATAAGAATTTACGTATTTATGTGGGCGATTGCGGTCGCCCTGCATTTTTTTGCAAAAAAAGTGTTATTGCGCAATCTGAACAGCTCTTTGTGGCTGTTTTTTTGTTTATAAACATTAAATAAATGGAATAATATTTTTAACTAAAAAATAGCAATTTGACTAAATATGCAAATATAATTTTATGCAAAATTTTGCGATTTCGCCTTGACAAATCAGGTGGTTATACTATATACTTGTTTATAGCACAAACCAACCACTATATATGGTGGTTTGGGATAATTGAGGAGGAATCGGTGATGGTTACACAAGTAATGAAAAGAGACGGCAGGAAGGTTACCTTTAATATCGAAAAAATTGCAAATGCAATTTTCAAGGCGGCACAGGCTGTTGGTGGCAACGACTATGATGAAGCTCTTGAAATTGCAGGTAAGGTTTGTGACCTTATTGAAGAAGTTTCTGAAAAAAGGATGCCTACCGTTGAGGAAATTCAGGATTTAGTTGAAAAGGTTCTTGTTGAAGAAGGGCATGCAAAAACAGCAAAGGCATACATTCTTTATCGTGCAAACAGAACAAGAGCAAGAGAAATGAATACCCGTCTTATGAAGGTTTATGAGGATTTGACCTTTAAATCTGCAAAGGACAGTGATATAAAAAGGGAAAACGCAAATATCGACGGTGATACTGCGATGGGAACAATGCTGAAATACGGTTCAGTAGGTGCTAAGGAATTCTACGAAATGTATGTGCTTGACCCTAAGCATTCAAAAGCGCATGAAAACGGTGATATTCATATACACGACCTTGACTTTTTAACACTTACAACAACCTGCTGTCAGATTGATTTAATAAAGCTGTTTAAAGGCGGATTTTCAACCGGACATGGCTTTTTGAGAGAGCCTAATGAAATCGCAAGCTATTCTGCACTTGCTTGTATTGCTATTCAGTCAAATCAGAATGACCAGCACGGCGGGCAGAGCATCCCAAACTTTGATTATGCAATGGCAGATGGCGTTAAAAAGACTTTTAAGCGCTGTTATAGGGAAAATATATCGAGATGCCTGTCAATGATGGCTGGCATAGAGGATGCTACCGATATTTCTAAGCAGATGGCAAACGAGATATTTGAAGAAACTGGATTGATACCCTGCCTTTCAAACGACAACGGTTATAAAGAGATTGAGCTGCCAAAGCTGCTAAAATACACCGACGAGAAGACAGCAAGCAGAATTCAGGAATTTACCCACAAAACTGCAACAAAAGAAACCGACCGTGCAACATATCAGGCTATGGAGGCTTTGATTCATAACCTTAACACAATGAACAGCCGTGCCGGTGCACAGACACCGTTCAGCTCCATTAACTACGGAACAGACACATCGGTCGAGGGCAGAATGGTCATAAAGAATATCCTGCTTGCTAATGAGGCAGGCTTAGGGAACGGCGAAACACCTATTTTCCCGATTCATATTTTTAAAATTAAAGAGGGGATAAACTATAACCCTACCGACCCTAGCTATGATTTGTTCAAGCTTGCGTGCAGGGTATCGGCAAAGAGATTGTTCCCTAATTTTTCATTCATAGATGCGCCATATAATCTTCAATATTATAAAGAGGGTAATTATAATACAGAGGTTGCATATATGGGCTGCCGTACCCGCGTTATTGGAAACACCTATGATAAATCACGCGAAATAGTAACAGGAAGAGGAAATCTCAGCTTTACATCTATCAATCTCCCTCGCCTTGCAATAAAAGCAAACCAGAATGTAGGAGCTTTTTTTGACAGCCTTGATGAAATGATGGATTTGGTTATCGATCAGCTTTTGCACCGTTTTAAAATACAGGCACAAAAAAAGGTAAGGAATTATCCGTTTTTGATGGGGCAGGGTATATGGATAGATTCAAACAAGCTTGGCGTTGATGATGAAGTTGGCGAGATATTAAAGCACGGCACATTGTCAGTCGGCTTTATCGGGCTTGCCGAAACATTGAAGGCTTTGATTGGAAAGCATCATGGTGAAAGCGAAGAAGCACGAGAGTTAGGGCTTGAAATAGTTACAAAAATGCGAGAAAAGCTTGATGAGGAATCAGCAAAGACGGGTATGAACTTCTCATTGCTTGCAACACCGGCTGAGGGATTGTCGGGAAGATTTGTAAAAATGGACAAAGAGCTTTTTGGTGTAATAGAGGGCGTAACAGACAGGGATTATTATACAAACTCATTCCATGTGCCTGTATATTACAGCATCAGTGCATTTGATAAAATCAAGACAGAAGCACCATACCATGCTTTGACAAACGCAGGCCATATAAGCTATATCGAGCTTGACGGTGACCCTGTTAATAATCTTTCAGCATTTGAAAAGGTTGTTCGATATATGAAGGAATCTGGAATTGGCTATGGCTCAATAAATCATCCAGTAGACCGTGACCCTGTATGCGGATACACTGGAATTATCGGCGATTATTGCCCGAAATGCGGGAGAAAAGAGTTTTCAGGCGGCGGGCAGTTTGACAGGATAAGGAGAATCACAGGATATCTTGTTGGAACTGTTGACAGATTCAATAATGCAAAGCGTGCAGAGGTTTATGACAGAGTAAAGCATGGAATAAAATAGAACAAAAAGGGCGTGCATAGAGTACGCCCTTAATGTTTTCGAAATAATATATTTTTATGCGAAGGGGCAAGGGGCGACCGCAAGGCCCCCTTTAAATACACGTATTCATTTGAATGAAAATTTATAAACGGAATTTTTTCACAACCTAAGAGCGTGCATGGAGTACGCCTTTTATTACCGTTTATTAAAGAGGAGTGCTATTATGGAACTGAGAATTTCAGGAACAGTAAATGATTCTATCGTTGATGGCCCAGGAATACGCTATTGCGTATTTGTTCAGGGCTGCCCACATAAATGTGAGGGATGTCACAATCCGAATACACATGATTTCAATGGAGGAAGAATTGTTGACACTGATGATTTGTTAAAAGAAATAAAAGCAAATCCGCTGCTCTCGGGTGTAACATTCAGCGGTGGGGAGCCTTTTTGCCAGGCAAAAGCACTTGCTTTTCTTGGCAGACAAATAAAACAGGAAAACCTTGATATAATAACATATACAGGCTATACTTTTGAGGAACTGAAAGAAAAATCAACTGATGAAAACGGGTATATGCAATTGCTTGAAGTTTCTGATTTCATTGTTGACGGTAAGTTTGAAAAGGAGAAAAAAAGCTATCTGTTAAAATTCAAAGGCAGCTCAAACCAAAGAATTATAGATTGCAATAAATCCCTTGAAAACGTAGCAATATATGAAGTTGAATTCTGATATATTTCGAAAAGCTATTGTAAAAAAATTTAAAAAATGATAAAATAATATAAAAGTTTTTTGGGAGAGTAGAAGTATGAGGTTAAATAAGGCAATAATTATAGCAATTGTGTTTTGTTTTTCTTTTATGTTTTCCGCCTGCTCAAAAGACGATGGCGCGGATAAAATTATCAGATATCCCCTTATTTCTGACCCTCAGAATCTTGACCCTCAGCTTGCAACCGATTCTTCATCGCTGATGATTATAGGGAATTTGTATGAGGGGCTTTTTAAAAGGGATGCACAGGGCAATGTTATTAATGGAACAGCCGAATCCTATACTGTTTCGTCTGATGGGCTGACATATACTTTTAAACTTAGGGAAAATGCTTTCTGGAAAGGTATAAATGATATTGAAGAAAATGTTACCGCAAGTGACTTTGTTTTTGCTTTAAGGCGTATCGTAAACCCTAAAACATATTCACCCTATTCAGAAAGCTATTTATGTATAAAAAATGCAGAGCAAATTATTGAGGGCAGCTTGCCTGTTGATGAATTAGGGGTAAGAGCAAACGGCGATTATGAGCTTATTATTGAGCTTGCATATCTTAATCCTGAATTTATAAATCTGATGGCGCAGTCATCATCAATGCCCTGTAATGAGGAATTTTTTTATAACACAAACGGTAAATACGGGCTTGAAACAGAGAGCGTTTATGCAAACGGCCCCTTTTATCTTACCCAATGGATATATGACCCCTATGGGCAGGATAATTATCTGATTTTAAAGAGAAATACGCATTATAATCAATACAGCAAGGTTTACCCATCTGGACTAAACTTTTTTATTGTAAAAGACCAGGCAAAAATAATTGAGAATTTTAACAATTCAAAATACGAGGCAATTGCAGATGACGGCACAAGCAAGGAGCTTTATAATAACAAGAATAATGTATCCGAATATGATACCATATCAAGCGGTATTGTTTTTAATATAAACAATGATATTCTAAAAGACAATTCAGTAAGAAAAGCACTGGCAATTTGCATTGATAGAAATGATGAAGAAAATCAAGCTACGGGGGGCATAAAAACCTCATACGGTTTAATTCCCAAAAATGTTACAATGCTAAACAAAAGCTACCGTGAGCTGGCGGCTGAGCCTGCGATAGGGCAATTTAACAAAGAACTTTCACAATATTTGTGGCTTAGTGCTTTGACACAGGCAGAAAAAAATCTGCTCAACAGTGCAACAATAATTGTGCCGCAAAGCTATGGTTATAGCGAGAATATTGATTATGTCTTACAGCAATGGCATGAAACGCTTGAGCTATACTGCTCGGTTGAAATCTTGCCAGACAATGAATATAAAAGCAGGATTTCCTCTGGTAATTATTATTTTGCACTGGCTGAAATAAAAGGGGAAGAAAACAGCCCCGAAGCATTTCTATCCTTCTTTAAAACAGGCACGGATAACAACAGCTTTAAATTTTCAATATCAGAATTTGACGGTATTTTGGCAAAAAAAAATACTACTGCAAATTTGTCAGTAGCATTAACATATTATTCTCAAGCAGAAAAATACCTTATAGATAATTTTTATTATGTCCCACTTTTTTATCAGAAGGAGTATTTAGTATATGATAATTCGGTTGAAGGGCTGATTTTTGACCCTTTTACGAATCAGATATATTTCAGGGAATCAAAAAAGTTTTAGGTTCCTCAAAATAGTGAATAACACCCCAAAAACGCACCAGGCATAACAAACTTTCAGGCAATACAGTTTTTTGATAAGCTGTATTGCTTTTTTATTTATTATTGAAATATTAAGCAACAAAACAAACAAGCCCCCGTATATCAAAAGCAAAAACATAAAAGGGTTGAAGAAAAAAGCCTCGGAAATTCTGAAATGAAGCAGGCTTATAATCATTCTTGTCCCCCCGCAGGATATACATAAAAGCCCCGACAATTTGTGTATATAACATTCGGGCAGGGCAATTTTTTCTAAAAACAATAGAGCCAAAACAAAACATATTATGAGAATAAAATCGCAAATAAGTATTTTATTTTTGTAATTCATATTAATAATTGAAAAAATTGTAGTCGTATGAATATTCGGTAGCAGAATCAGAAATTAAAGATATCCCGAATATTATTGACAAAACAATACCAACGATACCAATTACAAGCCCTGCTATTGCCAGGCCTTTATTTTTATTTTTTAGACCTACACCGCCAAAGATAATAGCGAGCAAGTTTAAAGGTATTCCCAAAAACCACACACAGCTAAGTAGCATTCCTACAATGCTGAGAACAAGCGCAGCTATACCAAAACCTGTTTTATCATTATTTGGGGGATAAGGTTGAAAATTATTGTATTGATTGTTATAATCCATAAAAACTCCTTTACAAACAGAAATTTATTTTATCTCAAATTAAATAAATAAAGCATACACATACAGTGTATGCTTTATAGCTATGTAGCGGGGATTAATAGTTATAGCCGTAGGTATTCAGCCAGCTTTGACCAGCTGCTGCTCCAATAGCTGCTAAAATTAGTAAGCCAATACATAGAACAAGGCCGATAACGCCCATTACAAGGCCAGCTGTTGCCAAGCCACTTTTACCAGCTTTGCCGCCAATATAACCTAAGATTATAGCTATTATTGAACAAGGGATGCTGATAAACCAAAAGCAACAGAATACGATTGAAACGATACCCAAAACTAATGATGCCACGCACATACCGTTTTTTGGGTGCTTCTGTGGTAATTGCTCGTTGTTATAATCCATAATAAAATCCTCCTCAACTAATATGACTTCATTATAATATATTAAAAAAAATATGTCAATATGTGTATAGATATTTGTTACATTTTATAGAAAAAAAGATAAATTTATTATACAATTTAACAAAAAATATAAAAATAAAAGGGATGCATACCGCATCCCTGATTTTCGAAATAGTTAACAACTAAACAGCACGAGTTACCTTATTTGAACGTAAACATCTTGAGCACGCATATACGTGACAAGGAGTACCGTTTACAACTGCTTTAACACGCCTTACATTAGGTTTCCATGTTCTGTTAGTACGTCTGTGTGAGTGAGACACCTTTATTCCGAAAGTTACACCTTTTCCGCAAATTTCACATTTTGCCATTAGGTTGCACCTCCTTTTCTAAACTTTCATAAAGTCAACAGAATAATTTTATCAGATAAAATAATAAAAATCAAGCCTTTTTGAAAAAAATCTATAAAAAAGTTTTTCCTGCCAATAATCAGTCAAACATAAGTACATTATACTTGAAATTTATACTAAATAGTTATATAATTATATAAAATCTACATTTTTAAAATGGGTAGTTATATTTTTTAATAAAGAGGAAGGCAGAAATGTTTAGAAATTTTGATTTAATAAATTATGCAATAAAGGCTTTGGTGCTTGTTACCGCACTTCCTATTCACGAATGTGCGCATGCGTGGGTGGCAAGCCTTTTGGGCGACAATACAGCTAAAAATCAGGGCAGAATCACACTTAATCCGTTAAAGCATCTTGATTTATTTGGCTCGATAGCAATGCTACTTGTCGGTTTTGGTTGGGCAAAGCCTGTTCCCATAAATCCAAGGAACTTTAAAAATCCAAAGGCAGGCATGGCAATTTCATCCCTTGCAGGGCCACTCTCCAATATTCTGCTTGCATATATTTGTCTTATTATTTATAGGATACTTGATTTTGTACAGTATGTCAACAATACTGATTTGAGCGTTATAATGCAGGTTTTTGGGATAATGACTTCCTTGAATATCCTGCTGGGTATATTCAACCTTCTTCCTATACCACCGCTTGATGGTTCAAGGCTCGCAACACTTTTTCTTCCGCAAAGAACATATTTTAAAATAATGCAATATGAGCAGTATATTTTCATTGGTCTTATAGTTGTATTGTATTCAGGAATTCTTGACTGGCCACTCAGTTTTTTACGGGGTTTAGTATTTAATTTATTGTGGTTTTTGTCAGACTTTTTAATCCCTGTATTTGAGATGATTTTATGATGAACAATATTTCTTACAAGCTTGAAAGCTTTGAGGGGCCTCTTGACCTTCTTTTGCATCTTATATCAAAGCATAAGCTTGATATAATGAATATAGAGATATCACTGCTTCTTGAACAGTATCTTCAATATATGGATAATTTATCAGAGCAGGATATGGAATATGCAGGTGAATTTCTTGAAATGGCGGCAAGGCTTGTTTATATAAAAACCTTATCCCTGTTGCCACAGTATGATGAGGCAAACGAGCTTAAAAAAGAACTTCAGGGAAGACTCATCGAATATTCTCTATGCAAGAAAGCGGCGTTGCTTTTGCAAGAACGTTATATAGGCGGGGATGTTTTCGTCCGTTTACCTGTTGAGATTGATATTGATAAAACCTATGAGCTTATGCATAATAAGAAAGAGCTTTTGTCGGCTTATCGTGTTATGCTGACAAAAGGGAAAAACAATCTTCCGGTTGAGCCTGATGTTTTTAAGCCAATTGTTTCAAAAAAATTTGCTTCGGTTACATCGAAAATTATTTTTGTTTTAAAAAAGCTATATAAAGGCGAGATTTTTGAATTGGACAGGCTTTATGAAGGTATCAGCGACCGCAGTGAGAGGATAGCGACTTTTCTTGCTGTTCTCGAACTTACTAAGTCGGGCAGGGTAACGCTGGACAGCAACAATACTCAAATCAGCTTTAACAGGCCGTTAAAGTCAAATGTATAGAATTGAAAGGTTAATCAGTTATGAATTTGGAGAGTAAAGTTTCGGTTATTGAGGCTGTTTTGTTTGCAAGTGGCGAGCCGATAAGCAACGAAAAGCTGGCAGCGGCTGCCGGCGTAGAAAAAAAGCTGGTTTCAAAGCTGATAGGCTTGCTTATAGAAAGATACGAGAGCTGTAAAAGTGCTTTGACGGTTTTATCACTTGATGACAGCTATCAGCTTACCACAAGGTGCGAATATGCTGAGAATATAAAGGCAGTAATAAAAAGCAGGAAGAATACGGCGTTAACCCCCGCAGCGATGGAAGTTCTGACGATTATTGCATATAACCAGCCTGTCACAAAATCCTTTGTTGAGCATGTGCGTGGGGTAGAAAGCTCATCGATAGTTAATTCACTTGTAGAAAAAGACTTGCTTGAAGAAGCAGGCAGGCTTGATGTTCCCGGCAGGCCGATAGCATATAAAACAACAAATACTTTTTTAAGATGCTTTGATATGTCAATAATTGAGGAGCTTCCGCCTTTGCCAAGCCACAGCGAGCAGGTCAGCTTCAATGATGTGAATGAAGAGGATGAAGAAAATGAAGAAGTATTAGTTTAGTATAAGGAGAATGTAATGATAGTTTTGTATATAATTCTATCAATAATTGTATTGATATTCATACTCTTACATTTTTCTGTAATAAGCTTCATCAACAATAATTTTGAGGTTAAAGTAAAGTATCTGTTTTTCACTATTTTCCCTTTAAAAGAAAAAAAGCAGAAAATAAAAAAACCAAAAAAGTTTAGCAAAAAAAAGCGAAGCGAGATTGAAGCACAGCTTGAAAAAGAAAAGCAGGCTTATAATCAGCTCCTTGAAAAAAGTATAAAAGAATCGCTTAACAATGATAGCCCGCAGGAGAATCACGAAAAAGCTACAACTCAGCAAACAGAAATAGAGTTCGAAGAGGTTGAGCTTAAAAAGCATAACAAAATCCCTGAAAGCAATAAAAAAGCCGATAAAAACGACAAAGCTTTTGCCGATGTTGAGAAAAAACCCTCACTAAGTGATAAATTCAATGATTTAAAGAATAAATGGGAAGAAATCAAGCCATATATTCCGCTTGGTAAAAAAGCCTTTAAAAAGCTGCTGAGGGCGATAAGAATAACAGGAGTAACCCTTGATTTTATAGTGGCGGACGAAGATGCATATGAATGTGCCATGAATTACGGCAAAATTAACACTGCTGTTTACAACACGCTGGCAGTATTAAAGGTGTTCCTTATTATTCAAATCAAAAGAATCAATATCAGCGCAAGCTTTAACTCAGATAAAAGCAAATATGATTTTTGTTGTAAAATAAAAACAAGGCCAAGCACATTAATTGCAATAGCTGTGATTATTTTCATAA
>QKDG01000011.1 GCA_003246805.1 Clostridia bacterium
GCACGCTCTACTGAATTTCTGCAATTATAAAGACGTTCAAGAGAAGCTTTGCATGCTTCAATAAGCTCAAGACTATAATTTATCGGCGTGCGATAATGTGCCTGAATCATAAGGTATCTGATTGGCTCATATCCATATTTTTCGGCAACATCACGCGTTGTAAAGAAATTCCCTGCCGACTTTGACATTTTCTTGTTATCAATATTGATATAGCCGTTATGCATCCAGTAATTTGCAAGAGGTGATTCTGTTGCACATTCGCTTTGCGCAATCTCATTTTCGTGGTGTGGGAATATCAAATCCTGCCCGCCACAATGGATATCAATAGTGTTGCCGATGTGATATCTTGACATAGCAGAGCATTCAATATGCCAGCCTGGCCTTCCCTTTCCCCATGGTGATTCCCAGAAAGGCTCGCCTGGCTTTGCTGACTTCCACAAAGCAAAATCAAGAGCATCTTCTTTTATATCGTTTACATCTATTCTTGCACCCGCCTGCAAATCTTCAATTGGCATTTTTGATAGCTTGCCGTATTCCTCAAACTTATTTGTTCTGAAATAGACATCGCCGTTGACTTCATAAGCATAGCCTTTTTCAACAAGAGTTTTAACGATATCAATGATAATATCCATGCTTTCTGTAACCTTTGGATGAATTGTTGCAGGAAGAACATTCAGCCCCTTGGCATCCTTTTTATATTCCGCAATATATTTTTCACTGATTTCAGCGGGAGAAACACCCTCTTCATTTGCACGACGAATTATTTTATCATCAACATCTGTGAAATTTTGTACATATTTAACCTGATAGCCTTTGTATTCAAGATATCTTCTTAAAACGTCAAAAACACAAATAGGCCTTGCATTCCCGATATGAATATAGTTATAAACTGTCGGTCCACAGGCATATATACTTACCTTGCCCGGCTCAATTGTTTTAAGCTCTTCCTTTTGTCTTGTAATAGTGTTGTAGATTTTCATTTTATCCCCCTTGAAATAGCATAGGGCAGAAAAACCTGCCCCTTTTATTATTTGTTAAGCTGTTTTTCGAGCTTTTCAATTCTTTGAAGATGCCTGCAAAGCTCCTGCGCAACAGGGTCAGGAATGTGAATCTGGTCTAAATCCTGGCATATTTTTACCCCGCCTTGCTTTACAATTCTTGCAGGAACACCGACTGCTGTTGAGTTCTCGGGAACTTCTTCAAGCACGACAGCGTTTGCCGCAATTTTTGCATTATCACCAACTTTAAAAGGCCCTAAAACCCTTGCACCAGCACCTATCATTACGTTGTTACCAAGAGTAGGGTGGCGTTTGCCCTTGTCTTTTCCTGTTCCTCCAAGAGTTACCCCCTGATATATAAGGCAGTTATCCCCTATCTCGGTGGTTTCACCGATAACGACCCCCATGCCATGGTCGATAAACAAGCCCTTGCCTATTTTTGCACCAGGATGAATTTCTATCCCTGTGAAAAATCTTGATATTTGTGAAATAATCCTCGCTATTGTGAATAGCTTGTTTTTATAGCAAAAATGAGCAACCCTGTGCGCCAAAACTGCATGAAGCCCTGAATAAGTCAGTAAAATTTCAAAGGCACTGCGTGCTGCAGGGTCTTTCTCCTTTATAAGCTTAATTTCCTGCTTTATTGATTCAAACATATTATACCCCCTTTTTAAAAATAAAAATCCCCCTTGGGAAAAACCCAAGGAGGCAGTTATACACTACGGTTCCACTCCGATTTATTACTCAAAGCCCTTAACGTGAGCAAACGCAAACGGATACTTTATTCCCCGCTTGTGCTGGCAGGTGCACTTCATACAAAAACCTTTATGCCGTTCACACCTTGCCGGCATTCTCTGAAAAAAGGTTTGTTCATATTACTCTACCTGTTACGCATTTAATATATTATATGTTATATTATCATAATATTTTACTAAAATCAATACCTATTTTTTAGGGTCGATAAAGCTGCGGTAATCCCATAGATACTGAATACCTGAAATTGCAGTGAGAACTGTCGCAATCCATATAAGTATTGTATCAATCAAATATACGCTAAATGGTATTGCTATACCTATATCAACAAGCCCTTGCAGCATCAGAATTATCACAATGGCAATCATTGTGAAAGCTGTTTTTAACTTTCCCATAAAACCGGCAGCGATAACCTTTCCGCCTGTTTTGTTTGCAACAAGCCTTAAAGATGTAACCATAAACTCCCTTGTCAGGATTATTATTACAGGAATGCTTGTGACAAACCCAAGCTCAACAAATGCAACAATCGCAGCCATAACAAGCGCTTTATCTGCAAGCGGGTCCAAAAACTTGCCAAAGTCGGTAATCATATTATACTTTCTTGCGATTTTCCCATCAAGGGCATCAGTAGCAGATGCCAAAGCAAATATCGCAAGTGCTATCAGATAATTCGCAGGGATTTCCTTAAAAAACAGTGCAAATAGAAAAACAGGTATAAGCAAAACCCTTATTATCGTGAGCTTATTAGCTAAATTCATCCAAAACTTCCCCAATCAAATCATAGTCAAGAGTATTTACAATTTTAACCTCTGCAAACTGCCCGATTGAAAGCTTGTTATTGCTTGTAAAGAAAATTTTGCCGTCAATTTCCGGCGCATCGGCATAACTTCTCCCAAAAAAGCATTCGGCATATCTGTCAAACCCTTCGGTAACAACTTCAAGCTGTTTGCCTATCATTTCCTGATTTTTAATGTCACAAATTCTCAGCTGTTCTTCCATGATAATATCTGCACGATGCTGACGTATCTCAATATCAATCTGGTCGGGATATTCTGCTGCCACTGTGCCTTCCTCGGCTGAATATGCAAAACAACCAAGCCTGTCAAACTTTGTTTTTGATACAAACTCTGCAAGCTGTTCAAACTGCTCGTCTGTTTCGCCGGGGAATCCTGTGATAAGAGTTGTTCTCAAAACAATACCAGGAATTTTTTCCCTGAGCTTATTTATAAGGTTAGTCAGGCTTTCTTCGTCGCCTGGTCTGTTCATTCTGCTTAAAATATCCTTGTTGACGTGCTGTATAGGAAGGTCAAGATATTTTACCACCTTATCTTCACTTGCTATAACCTCTATAAGCTCATCTGTTATTCTCTCGGGATAGCAATAAAGAATTCTTATCCATTTCAAGCCGTCAATTTTTGATAGCATCGTCAACAATTCAGGAAGATGAGATTTGCCATATAAATCTTCGCCATAGCGGGTGGTGTCCTGTGCGACAAGGATAAGCTCCCTCACTCCATTTTTGGCAAGCCATTTTGCCTCATCAAATATGCTCTCTTTTGTTCGGCTCCTGTATCTTCCCCTTATTGAAGGAATAGCACAATATGTGCAGCAATTATCGCAACCCTCAGAAATTTTTATATAAGCATAAAATGGGGTAGTTGAAACAATTCTTTTTGCATCAATATCAAGTCTTGATTTTTCACCAAATTTCTCAACCTGTTCGCCACCAAGTGATTCTCTTATTACCTGAGAAATATCTGAATTACAACCGATACCCACAACAGCGCTTGCCTCAGGGATTTCCTTTAAAATATCCTCCCTATAACGCTCTGCAAGGCAGCCTGTCACGATTACACTTTTTATTCTACCCTCTGCTTTAAGAACACAAAATTCAAGAATTGTTTCAATTGATTCCTGCTTTGCTGATTCGATAAAGCCACAGGTGTTTATCAAAACAACATCGGCAAGTGCTGCATCTGCAACAATTTCAAATTCATCTTCTCTTAGTCTGTATAAAATCTGTTCTGCGTCAACCTGGTTTTTAGGGCACCCAAGGGAAACCATCCCTACTCTTATACTCATTAATAAACAACCTCATCCAAATAATTTTTTATAACTTCACGCACATCAGAATAGTTGTATCCTTTTCTTACAAGGGCATTGAATACTTTTTTAGCTCCCTTTTCGTCGGTAAGATATCGTGCGTATTTTTTTTCAACAAGTTCTGTCAGTCTTTCTATCGTGTCTTCTTCATATAATTCTAAAACTTCGTCAATAATCTCTTTGTCAAGCCCTTTTTGCTGCATTTCATAAATAGCCTTGAATTTGCCTGCCTTTTTAACTTCAAAAAGCTGCCTTGCAAACTTCTCGGCATATTTTTTATCATCAATCAACCCTAATTCACACATTTTTTCCATAACAGCATCGCAGACATCCTCGCTGTAATTCTTTAATAGCTTGTCATAAAGCTCTTTATAAGAATAATCACGATAATCAAAAAGA
The DNA here is from genome assembly GCA_003246805.1 of Clostridia bacterium. Taxonomy (GTDB): domain Bacteria; phylum Bacillota; class Clostridia; order Oscillospirales; family Ruminococcaceae; genus SZUA-444. The sequence goes on from QKDG01000011.1 coordinate 4,254, forward strand.
TAAAAAGCACGTTCCTTTGCACGCCTGTAATCGTTTTGAAAAATAATGTCATCAAGTGCTTCTTCGGGAATAGTCATATCTTCTTTAAGGTGATATTCAGAAATTATCGATGAATGAAGATAGATTTTGTCATCTTCAAAGGCAACACAATATGTTTTGCCTTTATATTTTTCGATGCTTATAATTCTTTTAACTTCTGCCATTGCGTTATTTATCATCAGAAGGAGTAAATTCTTCAAAATCGTCATCAGCATCAACAGTTACGTTGACTTTTTTCGCTGCTTTTAGTTCTGCTTCCTTTTTACTCTTTTTTGAAACCAAAACGATATCATCAGCACCTGCACGTATTTTAGCCTCGATTTCCTCAGCAATGTCAGGATTGTCAATAAGGAAATTCTTAGCGTTATCCTTACCCTGCCCAAGCTTCATATCATTATAACTGTACCATGCCCCGCCCTTTTTAACAATATTCAGCTCGGCACCAAGGTCAATAAGCTCACCCTCATGCGATATGCCTTTTCCATACATAATGTCAAACTCGCATTCTTTAAACGGGGGAGCAACCTTGTTTTTTACAACCTTGCATTTTGTGCGGTTTCCTACTATCTCGGCGCCATTCTTCAATGCCTCACCACGTCTTACTTCTATTCTTACAGATGAATAGAATTTTAATGCACGTCCACCAGGAGTTGTTTCAGGATTACCATAGGTAACACCGATTTTTTCTCGTACCTGATTTATAAAAATAGCAACACAGTTTGTTTTTGAGATTGATGATGTTAATTTTCTCATAGCCTGTGACATCAAGCGTGCAAGCTGACCAACGTGGTTATCGCCCATTTCGCCGTCAATTTCCGCCTTTGTCGTCATAGCAGCAACAGAGTCTATTACAATAATATCGATTGCCCCTGAACGCACAAGAGCCTCAGCAATTTCGAGAGCCTGCTCACCAGAATCAGGCTGTGAAACAAGCAGACTATTAATATCAACACCCAGATTTGCAGCATAAACAGGGTCAAGAGCATGTTCAACGTCAACAAAAGCTACTTCTCCCCCACGTTTTTGCGCCTGTGCTATTATCTGCAAGGAAACAGTTGTTTTTCCTGAGCTTTCAGGTCCATATATTTCAATAATTCTACCGCGTGGAACGCCACCAATGCCAAGCGCCATGTCAAGTGATAATGAGCCAGTAGGAATAACATCAACTTTAAGTTTTGGTGCTTGCCCAAGCTTCATTACAGCGCCTGCACCATAGTTTTTTTCAATCTGTGCTATTGCGGTTTCAAGGGCCTTCTGCTTTTCTTCATTTGAAAGACCTGTTGCTATTTTTTTTACCTCAGGTGCTTTTTTCTTATCTACTGCCATTTATAACCCTCCAAATTTATGTATTTTGATTAATTTACTTTCTAATACCAGATACTACTCTGATTATACCACATAAATCCTCTTTAAAGCAAATATTTTCAAAGCCGTTATCTTCCAGGATAAGCTTAATATCATTATGCTGATTTATGCCACATTCAAAGGCTATCATTCCACCTTTTTTAAGGCAAATTTTCCATAATCGTGTGATTTCTTTATAAAAATACACGCCGTTATCTTCTGCAAATAAAGCCATCTCAGGCTCAAATGATACTTCTCTCTGCAATTGATTCATATCATTTTCATTAAGATACGGCGGATTGGATACTATCAAATCAATATTTTTATATAAGCCTGCGGTTGCCATATCAAGAACGTTTCCTTTAAAGAGTGTCACATCCGAATCATTGCTGACGATATTTTGATTAAGATAAAAAATAGCATCATCAGATAATTCAACTGCATGGATTTTTGCATTGGCAATATTCTTATCAAGTGCTATCGCAATGCAACCACTTCCACTGCAAAGGTCAATAATTTCAGGATTATACTTATCTTTTATATAGTCAAGGACAGCCTCAACCAAAGCCTCAGTGTCCTGCCGTGGGATAAGCACACCCTTGCCGACTTTAAAAGCAAGCCCAAAAAATTCCCATTCGCCAATAATGTATTGAAGAGGTTCACCGTCAAGTCGCCTGCTGATATATTCATCAAGCTTATTATTCTCATTGTCAGAGAGTTGATTTGCGCCTTTTAAAATAATTTCATTTCTTTTTAAGCCTGTTGCTTTTTCAACCAGCCACAGGGCTTCATTAGCATAATTTTCAATACCGGCAGCTTTCAATGCTAGCCTCGTTTTATTCAAAACTATTGAAATGGTGGTGCTTACCATCTGTCTTCCTCTTTGTTTTCTGGTATAACTCTGTTCATTGCTGCGATAGCAACTTCAATCTGAGAATCATCAGGCTCCCTTGTTGTTAGCCTTTGCAGCAGCAACCCAGGGGCAGATACAGCCCTTGTCAACGGATTGTCGTATCTTCCCGCAAGCTTGATAATCTCATAAGCTATTCCTACAACAACGGGCAATAACGCAAATTTCAAAAGAATTCTTATAACAGGCGATGACCACGTAACTATTGAAAACACAAGGATGCTTACTATCAATACTATCAGCAAAAAGCTTGTGCCACATCTTGGATGAAATCTTGAATGTTTTTTTATATTTTCTACTGTAAGGTCGTCACCAGCTTCATAACAGGCGATTGTTTTATGTTCTGCCCCATGATACTGATATGTTGTTTTGATATCCTTCATCATAGAAGTCAGCCAGAGATACATGATAAAAACTGCAATTTTTATAATACCCTCTATCAATGTCAATACAAAGCTGTTGTTTATAAAAGGGTTAAGTAGTTTTCCTATAAAAGTTGGCACAAACATAAATAAAACAACAGCAAGAACAACTCCTAAAACTGTTGCAAAAGTAGTTAGCACTGGCATGAATTTTTCACCAAGTTTATCTTGAAGCCATTTTTCAAACTTAGACAACTCTTCCTCGCTATCCTGCATTTGCTTATCAACAGATTTATTTATACACTTATACCCTTCTTTAAGAGTATCAATCAGATTGAATATACCACGAACAAAAGGTGTTTTTTTATACCATGGGGCTTTTTTGCCATTGTTTATTGACCATTCCTCAACATCTATTTCACCATTTGCAAGGCGGCATGCCATTGCTGATTTATCAATGCCACGCATCATAATTCCTTCAATAAGTGCTTGTCCGCCGATTTTTGACTTGAATTTTTCGTTTTTATTTATTGACATTATTTTGCTTCCCTTCATTGCATTTGTGTGCCATCATCTGACTTATTCTCAGTAGTAGGCTCAACCTTTTTAGGTGCAACCGGCAAGGTAATTATAACTGTTGTGCCTACATTCTGCTCGCTTGTCAATTCCAATGAGCCACCATGCATATTAATAATTTCATCAGCAACAGCAAGGCCAATACCTGAACCTCGCCTGCTGTTATTTGCTTTATAGAACTTTGTTTTTACCTTTGGTAAATCAACTTGCGATATCCCGCAACCCGTATCTGCTATTGTTATCACAACACCGTTCTTTTCCTCATATGCATCAATGGTGACTGTTCCGCCGGGATTTGAATACTTTAAAGCATTATCGATTATATTGATAAATACCTGCCTCAGCCTGTTCTTGTCTCCATTAACAAAAGGCAACATATCAGGCTCGTAATAAACTACCATGATTTTTTCACGATATGCCCGTTCCTGAAAAACAAGTACAGCATCACCAAGCTCAGCTAATATATCTATCCTCTGTTTAATTAGTGTAAACCGTCCGTTCTGTATTCTTGAAAAATCAAGAAGTTCCTCAACCATTTGCGACAGCCTTTCGGTTTCGCTTGTTATAACCCGCATTCCTTTTTTGATAGTTTCAGAATCTTCGATTCCATTAAGAGTTTCACCCCAGCCCTTTATAGCAGTCAGCGGAGTTCTGAGCTCGTGCGAAACTGATGATATAAACTCATTTTTAACTGATTCTGTTTTAGAAAGCTCGTCAGCCATGCTGTTGATAATATCGCAAAGCTCACCCAGCTCGTCATCACTTTTTTTAGTAATTCTTTTTGAAAAATCACCTTTTGCAAACTGGTGGGCTATTGCACCGATTTGCCTTACCGGAATAACAATGGAGTTAATAAAATATAGGCCAGAAAAAACCATAAGCATTATAATTGCTATGAAAATAATCGTAATGACAAGTATATACAATATAATCTGACGGTCGATTTCCTTTAATGAGGTTACAATTTTAATTGCCTCATATTTGCTTTTTGCCGATGCAGGCACAAGAACACAGACGGACATTATTTTTTCGCCTGTTTCGAGGGTGCTTATATGATAACCTATCCCCTCGGCACTGTTTTTTGCTGTTATATAATCCTGCATATCTATATCTGTTGGTGGTGGAAATCCTGATGATGTGATTGCTACATTTCCATATACATTTACAGCCATCAGCTCCATTTTATCCTTGCTGAAAAAATTTTCAACTGTGTTACGTATTTCTTCCGAAAAATTCAAGGTTGTATCCTGCGAAGCTTTGTTTAACATATTTGTAACGACTGTAAGCGTTGAATTAATATACTGCCTTGTTGAATTATAATAATAATTCTGTATAGCAACGCTGAACCCGATTTCAATAACAATCAGAATCATTAAAATTATACCCAAGCTATTGAACAGCCACCGCTGTGTGATACTTTTTTTAGCCTTCACTTAACAACCCTCTCACAAACTATTCTGCCGATATCCACTTATATCCAAATCCCCAGATAGTCAGAATAAATTGAGGATTTGAAGGATCATCTTCTATCTTCATCCTTAGTCTTCTTATATTTACATCAACTATTTTATCGTCGCCATAATAACTATCGCCCCAGATTTGATTCAATATACTTTTTCTGTCAAGGGCAGTATTCTTGTTCTTTATAAAAAACTCTATTATCTGATACTCAACCTGTGTCAAATCAATTATTTCATCATTTTTTTGCACTGTCCTGCTTTTTAGATTAATATTGAACGGGCCAGATTTTAAAAACTGAATTTCCTCATTTTTTGTATTACTCATGCACACCCGCCTATATATTGCATCAACCCTTGCAACAAGCTCGGAAGGCGAAAACGGCTTTGTGATATAATCATCAGCACCAATCATCAGTCCGTTTACCTTATCCATCTCCTGCGTTTTGGCAGAAAGCATTATTATTCCAAGCTTGCTGCTGCGTTTTCTCAGCTGCTTGCATACCGCAAAACCATCAATTCCCGGCATCATAATATCCAATAAAACAACATCTATATTCCCGTTTTCTTTATCGAAAACACTTATTGCATCCTCACCACAATTAACATCCAGAACATCGTAGCCTGCTCTTTTTAAATTTATAACAACAAATTCTCTTATAACATCTTCATCTTCACACACTAAAATTCTTTTCATTGTTATCGTCCTTCCTTATTTAACATATAGATTATTCGTAACTTCAGCCAATGTGAAAGCTAATGATTCAGTTTTATCAGATGATAATTTAGCAAGATAATCTATCTGCCCCTTTGATTGAATAAGCAGATATCCATTTTGAATTTTATCCTCAGTTTCACTTCTTAAACAACAGACAATTCTTAGCAGCTCCTCCATACTTTCATTTATCTCACCTTCATATTTATAGAAGATTATTTCATCCGTTGCTGTATCTTCTTTTATTGTAACAAATTCTGCAAGTCTTTTTGGCAAAACAAAAATGTATGAATCAGTAAGGCTATAATAGCTTGAAAAGCTGTTCTGCAAATTACCATCTATATCTATATTGTACCAATCAGTCATATAAAGCTTTTTTAACTGCTCGGTTTCTTTTTGGTATCCTAAAAACAATTTTGTTACAGGTATTTCAATAATTCCATCATTGTTTACATCAGTAGAATAATACCCAGGCATTCTTTTTAATTTGTCGTTGTCCTCGGTAACTGACGTTAAGTTTATAAGATTAACCCCATCAAATATCAAAACATCAGTCTGCAAAGTGCCGTCACTTTTTAAACCATCAATAAATAAGGCAGGAGTAGTGGCATCAATCATTCCCTTTGCAAAACTGCTGTAAGAAGCCGTATCATCATCCATTAAAGCGGTGCTTTGAACAATAATGCTGCCCGACGACCAGTTATATAGCTTTGCAACTGACATCCCCTCATTTTTACTGCTGAGTACCGATATAAGCTCCATATTCTTATCCATATCAATATCCATTGTTTCAAAAACAGAATAGCTGTCAGAATATATGCGGTTGATTACTCCATTACCGTAATTGTATATCTGCATCATTTTTTCGCTCTTGTTTGGCATATCAAAACCGACTATTATATTAACCTTATTTTCCTGTTCTATTTTTGAAATAATGACCTTATCAACATCTATTGCCGGCTCGCTGATATCAAATGTTGATTTCCAGTTACCATTAATATTGTCAAGTAAATTTATCCTTATTGAGTTCTCGTTGGTGGAAGGATTAATATTCTGATAAAAAACAATTGCCTCGTTTGTCGGCTCGTCATCAAGATTTGATATGACAAAAGCCGACCTGTTATCCCCTGTATTCGGATATTTCAGCGAAATATTATCCCCGACACTTTCAATAAGTGCCTGATGAATATCAGCTTGTTCCCGGCTCAGCTTTGGGGAAGAAAGAAGCCCGTCTACTCCCATATTAAAATAGCCACAGCCAGTAAAAATAACAGAACATATGGTAATAACTATTATAGTTGAAAAAATTTTTTTCATAAACCCTCCAACACCAGTTGATATATATGAAATATTGTCTTATTTTTTCATTATAACATATTATAAATTAATATTAAAGCTATTTATTTAAAATTGACAACTTATATCTGGATAATATTATAAAAATAAGGGATGGCAAAAAGCCATCCCTTAAAAAATATAATTAATCTAATTTGCAGCCACAACCTGAACAGAAAGAAACTCCTTCTTCTTCAGCATTGCCACATGAAGGACAAACCTTTTTAGCGATAACTTCTTCTGCTGTTGATGATTCTACAACAGTGTCTTCAGGGGCTTTTGCACCACATTTGCTACAAAAAGCAACGCCGTTTGGTATTTCAGCACCACAATTTGTGCATAATTTTGTTCCTTTAATCTGCTGAATCTGAATTTTTGCCTGCTCAATTTTAGCTTTTAACTCTTCAATCTTGATGAAAGCATCAGCAAATTCATCATTTGTGTTATCCTTGTTTTTATTGTAATAGATATTACCGATATCAAAAATAATAGCCTTTATAGCAGCTTCATCAGCAGCGATTTGCCTGTTTATGCTTGAAGTATCAGCCATTTCCTTAACCTTTGTTGTTGCTGAGTTAACACCTGTCTGAATCTTGTTTCCAAGTTTTGTAAAAAAATCCATTTTGCTACCCCCTATACGTTTTTAGAAATAAGCTCATCAACAGCTTTAACGCTGAAATGGCCTTGCTTTATAGCTTTCAATCCCATTAATACTAAGACAACATCAACAATTATTGAAGCGTATTTTGTTATATAGCTTGACGCATCAAGAGGCCAGGCAACATACCTGTCACTAAAAACATCAATCAAATCATATAACGCACCAAAAAAGTATGGTACAACTAGGTTAAACACGCTTAAACCCAACAGAATAATGGTAACTTTTAACGATAATCGCCTTAGCCACTCATTTTGTTCCTGTAAAAGTATGTAAGCAACGATACCAATAAAATACCATTGAAGACCTGCAACTGCACCTAAAATACAGATTATTGAACCCAAAATGCCGACTGAAATACCAAGTTTTGTCTTATGCATGATAATCCTCCTATAAAGTTTATAATTTAATTATAAGTAGCAGATTATTAATTGTCAAGTAAAAAAAATGTATTATTTTGCATACATGTGGCTATTTTACTGTTACTCCTGTATAATAATGCCTCAAAATCTGGTCATATGTATATCCTGCATATTTTGCATATCCATCAGCACCAATTTGTGATAGGCCGACACCGTGGCC
>QKDG01000084.1 GCA_003246805.1 Clostridia bacterium
TATATTATACAAAAAAGTCGCCCCTTAATCAAGGGACGACCTGAAAGCCGTGATACCACCCAAATTGGCAGAAAACCCTGCCCGCTCGTTTTTCGTTAACGCCTGATACGTACTATGCTTTTAGCATAATAAGCTCAAGGGTGTCCTTCACAGTTATTCTGCACAAGTGCTTTCACCAGCCGCACTCTCTCTTTATGTGCTAAAATTACGCTACTCTCCCCATCATTGCTTTTTGATATTTTTATCTTCGTGGATTTACAATTTCACGCCAGTCTAAATCGCCACGCTCCAATGCATGAATCAAAGCCTCAGCCGTTGCAATGTTTGTTGCAAAGGGAATATTGTGAACATCACACAACCTTATCAGTGTAAGCTCATTAGGCTCATGTGGTTTTGGGGTGATAGGGTCCCTAAAATATAAGAGGACGTCAATTTCATTACATGAAATTCTTGATGCAATCTGCTGGTCCCCACCCTGAGAGCCACTCAGATACCTTTGAATCTGCAATCCAGTAGCCTCCTGTACTTGTTTGCCGGTTGTTCCTGTTGCGCATATATTATGGCGACTTAAAATTCCGCAATAGGCAATGCAGAACTGCACCATAAGCTCTTTTTTGGAATCGTGTGCAATAAGTGCGATATTCATAAGCTCTACTCCTTTTCTTCTCTTCTGTTTATATATGTTATTTGTTTTATACTAAAACTAACAGGCATTTGTTGTTATATTATCTGTCATTTTAATAATATCACATTTTTTTAAAGATTTAAAGTGGTAAAATCACATAAAATGAATATCGTCGTTTTTGCCTTATTGTGCAATGGAAATTTGTTCATCTTGCACATTATTATAGCCGTAATATGCCTCAATAATTTTCTTTATGGTCATTTTTGCATTCCAGCCCTTTTCAATAAGAACAGAAATAGCTATCTCGGGATTATCAGCAGGATAATATGCTATTGCCGCTGTGTTATAATATGAGCCTTGCTCTGGTGTTCCCGTTTTTAAGGCAACCTTATATGGCAAGTCCGGTGTTGCCTGCCCGGGATACGGGGTCAGGTATGCTCCCGCCATTATCATACCCTCTTTTACAACATCAAAGGTTGTGCCTGTTTTATCCTCAATAACCTGCTCAACAACAGGTTCTGTTTTTAAAATAGTCTCCTCACCGTCATAGCTGATTACTGAATCAACAATATACGGGCGGTATCTAACACCCTTGTTTGCAAGAGTCATTGCCTGAACAGCCATGTTAAGTGGTGTAACACCAACCTCAGACTGCCCGATTGATGCCAAAAGCTGCAAGCCTGGTGTCCATGGCATGTTAAGCTTCTGATAAGTATCCGGTGTTGCAAGAAATCCATTTTGTCCACCAAGTTCAAAATTCAAGTCGGTTCCAAACCCGAACATATTTTCGTATTCCGCCAACTTATCATTCCCAAGCCTTCGTCCTACATCATAGAAAAATATATTGCAGGAATCCCTCAGCGCTGTTGTTACTGTTTCTGCTCCGTGAGCCTGGAGACATTCAGGGTGATAATCAGAATAATAAGTATATACTTTATTGCATATAATAGTGGTATTTTTATCTATAAGCCCCTCGTTTAAAGCGGCAGTAGCTGTTATTGTTTTAAAGGTTGAGCCAGGCCTATACAAGCCATCAATCGCCCTGTTGTATAGCGGCTGATTATCTGCCACCAGTATTTCATTATATTTTGTTTTATAGTCATTTATATCATAACTTGGGTATGTTGTCATTGCTTTGACAGCGCCTGTTTTTACATCTATAACCACTGCAGAACCAGCATAAGCTTCTTTCCCAAATTCCGCATCCTTGCCGTTTGCCTGATTCCATTCAATATGATACTTTATTATATCCTGCACCTTTGCCTGAAATTCACTGTCAATAGTCAGCACCACTGTATTGCCTGGCTGTGCAGGCACAGTTTCTTCAACAGAAACGACGTTGTTGGTGTTATTTACATAAACTGTTCGTGTTCCGTTTGTGCCTTTAAGATAATCTTCCATAACCTTTTCGATACCTGCTTTCCCTATGGTATCGTTCATTTTATAGCCCTGTTCTTTTAATGTTGCATATTCCTCAGCATAAATCGGGCCTACTGTTCCCAGCCCATGTGGAAAAATCGTGCCGTCAGGGTAAATTCGTATAGAATTCACATCAATATCCACCCCAGGATAATTGAAGCTTTGTTCCTTTATATTTGTTGCGATATCATTGCTTAAATCCTTTGCAAATGTGTATCGGTTGTTGATAGAAAAATTGTTTGCAAGCATTTCATATCTTATCCCTGCAATAATTCTTTTTTCATCCTGGGTGTATTCATCGGAAATCTCATATTGTTCAATCAGCTTATCAACAACATTCTGCGCTGTTGCATATTTGTTCAGCCTTAAATTTGCCAATACCTTTTCGATTAACGATTCCTTCCCGTCAAGGTATGTATATGGCTGTGTTGTGGTAACAGGCAAAGTTTCCTCATACGTCATTGAGTTTTCAATAAGATATTTTGCAAGGCTGAGAATAATCTCGTTCTGCTGCTGAACATCCTTAGGAAACAAAGCATACTCAATAATCATGTCATATGATATCCTGTTTGCAACAAGGGCAGTTCCGTTTATGTCAACAATTTCACCACGAGGGGCGCTGATTTCCTGGTTGCCCTGTGTGCTTCTTGTTGATATTTTAAAATACTCGGCACCCTCAACCAGTTGAAATTTCATCAGCCTTATCATAGTTAACACTATTGCCACAATAATCAGAATAACAAGAAAAACACTTCTCAAGCTTTTTTTAATCTTATCCATTTGCTTCTCCCTATAATCTTTCCTTTTTGCCTTTTTTGTATGTTCTGCCAACAATAAGCCCGTCAGGCTCTTCAAACCGAATTAAAACCGCTTTGATAACAAAATATATTATAATTGCCGAAATTGTTGTGAATAAAACTGACGGCATGGTGAATTTTATAAAAACAATATGATAGCTCTCATATCCTATCAGCGCATAAAAGAAAAAGAAGTTAAGCAATCCCTGAATTATTGCGGCAGCAAAGGTTATTGCAACAACATTGATTACACTTCTTCTGATATAATGCAAAAACAAAAGGGACGCCACAACGCCAATCAGCAAAAATATAACAGCATTAAAGCCGGTAAGCTTTCCGCTGCCGATATCGGTGAACAACCCGCTCACTGCACCGAATATACCACATACCAGCTCGTTTTCTGAGGTTGATATTGCTATCAGAGCACAGGAATAAGCATTATAGGCTTTGCACTGCCTGCCCCCCCAGTTGTTGATATTATATGACAAACAAAAGCAATCAGTATCAGAGAGGACCATTTTAATGTAAGCCTTAATCTTCTTTTTCTATCCTTATTCATTAAAGCCTTCACCCTGACCTTCAAATTCAGTTATAACAAATACATTGGTTACCGACTGTAAATCAACAACCGGCTTTATTGATGCAACAAGCGCAAGCCCGTTTTTATCCATCTCAACCGATTCAACTGTTCCTATGATTCTATCTTTTGGCACAAGCCCGCTATGGCCTGAGGTAACAATAATATCGCCTTCTGATATTTCGCTGTTACGGTTTATGTTGTTCATTTTTGTCAAGCCATCAATCGCATACTCTATACTTCCCTGAATAAGCCCTGTGTCCTTTGTCTTAACGCTCAACACGCCAAGAGGGAACTCGGGGGATAAAATTGTTGAAACCTTAGAATATGTCATCTGCACATCGCTTACTATTCCAACAAGCCCTTCACCAACTATAACAGGGTCGTGCAGCTCTATTCCGTCGTTACTGCCTTTATCAATGAAGAATGACTGATAAACATCGTTTGTGGCTCGTCCTATTATTTTGCAAGGCGCAGAAAATTTATAGTCAGGGTATTGAACATTCAAATCAAGTATTTTCTGATAATTTTCGTTTTCTTGCTTGATTTTCTCATAATCAGCCATCTGCTTGTAAAGCTCGTCAAGCTTATTCTTTAATTGCTGGTTTTCATCATAATACTTCTGTGCATTTGTAATCATGTCAAGTTTTGACGATACTTGCTCTGATATAGATGTTGACAGCTTTTGTGCGGGTGTAGTAAAAAAGCCTACAAAGGATGAGAAAAATGATACTTCGCCCGCTGTTGAGGCTGCATAAATCATTACCCCAATCAAAAAAGCCACTATACCAATCAGTATTTTAAATTTAATGCTGCTGAAGAACTCCCTCATCTGCCCCACCTCGTTATATGTTATTAAAACAGGGCAGGCATTCCAGCCCGCCCTATTTTTTTGTTTATTGCATTTGTTGATTAATAGTATTTTGAATCCTCATTTAAAACATCATGTAGTTTTTCAATGTTTTCAAGAACTTTACCTGTTCCCTCAGCTACACAGTCAAGTGGATTTTCAGCAATATGCACGGGCATACCCGTCTCGTTGTTTATAAGCCTGTCCAGTCCCTTGAGCAATGCTCCTCCTCCTGCAAGTGTAATGCCCTGGTCTATAATATCAGCAGCAAGTTCAGGCGGAGTTCTTTCAAGGGTTGTCTTTATTGCTTCAATAACATGAGTCAAAGGCTCAGACAAAGCCTCACGTATTTCGGTAGAATTAATCGTAATATTTTCAGGCAGCCCTGTCAATAGGTTTCTTCCCTTGATATCCATT
>QKDG01000187.1 GCA_003246805.1 Clostridia bacterium
CCAGAACAGGGCTACGATTTTCTGAGAAATTCTATAAAGGATTATTATTCAAGAAAATCAGTTGAGCTTGATGCAAATGAGATTTTTGTATCTGATGGTGCTAAAAGTGACTGTGGCAATATACTTGATATTTTCAGTGTAGATAATATTGTTCTTGTGCCTGACCCAGTATATCCTGTTTATGTTGATACAAACATAATGGCGGGAAGAAAGATAATTTATAGCAACGCTAATGCAGAAAACGGATTTTTGCCTCTTCCTGATGAAAATGTTAAAGCAGATATTATTTATCTATGCTCACCAAACAATCCAACAGGGGCAGTATACAATAAAGAGCAGTTAAAGCAATGGGTAGACTATGCTAAAAAGAACAGCTCGGTTATCCTGTTTGACTCAGCGTACGAGGCTTTTGTTGGTGACGATAGCCTGCCTACAAGTATTTATGAGATTGAGGGCGCAAAAGAATGTGCTATTGAGCTTTGCTCACTATCAAAAACAGCAGGGTTCACTGGAACACGCTGTGGCTATACTGTTGTGCCAATGGCATTGGAGCAAAACGGAACAAAGCTTAATAAGCTATGGAACAGAAGACAGACAACAAAGTTCAACGGAGTACCTTATTTAGTTCAAAAGGGTGCTGCTGCCGTATTTTCAGAAGAAGGGCAAAACCAGATTAAAGAAAATATAGCATATTATATGGAAAACGCAAAGGTAATTTCAGATGCCTTGACCGAAATGGGTATATGGTTTACTGGCGGGAAGAACTCACCGTATATTTGGCTCAGATGCCCAGGCAACATGGGCTCATGGGAATTCTTTGATTACTTGCTGAATAATGCAAATGTAGTTGGAACACCAGGAGCTGGCTTTGGTGGCAATGGTGAAGGCTTTTTCAGGTTGACGGCATTTGGCGATAAGCAGGCAACCCTTGAAGCCGTACAAAGAATAAAAGAACTTAACTTCTAATAGAAATAAAAAAGAAACGGAATTTTCCGTTTCTTTTTTTGTGGAGTACAAAGCGAAGGGGATAAAAGTTATGTAGTAATCTTTTGCTTGTTAAGCTCCTCATATTTTTGTTTTGTTGCCTGCCCACCACGTATATGTCTTTCTTGCTTGTTAATTTCCAGAACTTCTTTAACTTTAATATGCAGTTGTGGCTGAATTTTTGGAAGTCTTTGGGAAACATCTTTATGTACAGTACTTTTACTTATTCCAAACTGTTTTGCACAGGCTCGAACAGTTGATTTATTTTCCAGAATGTACTCGCCAAGGATTACAGCTCGTTCACAGTCTTTAGGTAGTTCCTTCAACACTCTCACTCCAATACAACAGGTTATATGCAATTATATGCTCCATTATCAAAAATAATGAATTTATTGCAAATAAATGTGTATAGCAAAAAAAGAACAAGAGAAAGAGATAAGCATTTTTTATGTTTGTAAATATTAAGGAGCTGTGAGTGAACGAAAATCTCCCTTGAAGATACGCAGTTTTGCTTTCTATAACAAAACTGTCTTATTTTAAAGGAATTTTTCAACAAAATCAGTAAAAGATAATTCAAGGGTGATTTTATGTTGATAATTTATTTTAGAGCAATAATTTTATATATTGTAATTGTTTTTTCAATCAGATTGATGGGGAAAAGACAGCTGGGAGAATTGCAGCCGTCGGAATTTGTTGTGGCAATTCTTATTTCTGATATTGCCACATTACCGGTTGAGGATGTTAATATACCGATGATAATGGGTATTGTGCCGATATTAACAATAGTATGCCTTGATGTATTTATTTCTGCCTTATCTTTAAAATCAAAAAAAATAAGAAAAATTGTCTGTGGTTCGCCTAAAATAGTTATAAAAGATGGAATCATAGACCAAAAAGTATTAAAGGACCTTAGGTTTTCAATTGATGACCTTATTGAATCATTAAGGGCTTATAATATATTTGATGTCAGTGATGTTCAGTTTGCAGTAGTTGAAACAACAGGGTCAGTAAGTGTTTATCAGAAGTATGATAAACAGAGCGTTAGTGCACAGATGCTTGGCTTAAACGGGCAGTCAAAAAATCCGCCGCAGATTCTTATCGACGACGGTGTTTTAAACAAGCAGGTTTTATATAGTATAAACCTTGATGACACATGGCTAAACAATATTTTGAATAAAAATAATATTGCAATAAAAGAAATTTTTCTTTTTACAGCAGACGAAACAGGCGAATATAATATGATAAAAAAGGAGAAGTAGATATGAAAAGAGTACTGCTTTGTGGTGCAATTACTGCAATAATAATCATAACGTCGGTTATCATGCTGATTTCTCTTAATAATCATAATAATGCCTTGTGTAGCAAGGTTGATGAATGTGTAGAAGCATATGAAAACAAAAAAAGCGAATTAGCTCTTCAAAAGGTAGAAGAACTAACTCACTTATGGGAAGATTACTACACGGATATGGCATTTGTCGTTCAGTCTGACAAAATTCATGGTATCTGCGTTTCGATATCAAAATTGAAGCCCTTGCTTAAAGAACAAAGCAATGAATTTATTTCAGAGTGTGAAAGCATAAAGCTGTCGCTTGAGCTGATATATGACAGCCATTACCCGTATCTGAGAAATGTTATTTAACTTCAAGCTCAGATATAATGTTAATAAAGCTTTCAACGTCCGAGAAATCCTTATATACAGATGCAAAACGAACATAAGCTACATGGTCAAGCTTTTTTAAAGCAGACAAAACCATATTCCCAATTTCAATGGTTGTGGCCTGGCTTTTAAGCTCATTTGCATACGTGTTTTCGATATTATCAACAACAGAAGTAACGTCATCTAAGCTGATGGGCCGTTTTTTAATTGCAGATAAAATACCTGTAATAAGTTTGTTTCTGTCAAAAGGCTCATAAGTACCATCTTTTTTAAAAACCATCAATAGCGGTTTTTCAATAACTTCGTAGGTTGTAAAACGCTTTGAACAGTTTGTGCATTCGCGGCGTCTTCTCTTTTTATCTTCACTCGGTCTAGAATCAATAACCTTTGTGTCTTCAAATCCGCAAAACGGGCATTTCATAAAGCATTCCCCCTTTTGCATAGTTTAACACATTTTAGCTGACTAAACAATAGTTAGCTATACTTTTCCACCAAAAAATCTTCAACAATTTCTCTCAAACAAAAGGGTGTGACAAAATTTGTTGTGAGAACGTCAAACAGCTCCTTAACAATCTCGTACTTTGACGAAATATTCAGCACTTTATTTTTATCCTTAGCTCCAAACAGGGAACTCTCAATTTCGATTCCGTAACACACAACCATATTATCCTCAATAAGCTCGCTACTTTCAATCATGCGGTAAATAAGCATGCTATTGCCAATTTTTTCACAAGCAACAACCTTTTCGTTGATGCATTTGCCAACAGTAATAAAGTTTTCCTGAACCGGTTTTCGCATTAGTCTTGCGTAATTCATGTTAATCACAATCCCCTCATAAAATATTTTGTATTTTAATTATACAAAATAATTCACAAGAAAAAAAGAAAAACAAATCGCAATTAATCAGAAAATTCGACATGATTTTGTGAAATTTATACAAAACTTAAACGTTTTCTATTGAGAAAATGTTGTCACTTTGTGTTACAATAAAACTTTGTTAAAGTTAACAAGAACTTTCAATAATCCGTCTGAAAAATAACAAATTGTGGTAAAGCTGTTCAATGTTATCATATCCAGCCGAATATAGTTCCAATATAATACTTCCTGTAAATCGATTCTTTTTTAATTCATTAAAAAAATTAACAAAATCAAGCTTTCCGGTCCCGACAAGGGCGCAATCACTTGTATCATTATAGTCGCTAAGATGTATATGGACAATGTTTCTGCCAAGCTCTTTTACAAAGTCATACGGGTTGTATCCCCTGCGGACAGCCTGCTTTGTGTCAAGCACAAGCTTAGCATTATCGCCTATTTGCCTTACCATATCCTTCAAAAATTCAAGGCTGCCACCAGTGCATCTTGCTACGTTTTCGTGTGCAACAGTTATGCCAAAGCTTTTGCCAGTTTCATAAAGCCTTAGATACCTCTCAAAGTATTGATTATCAGGAAAAGAATTTTGCAGCTTGTTGCCATGAAAAATGAAAGTTTTTGCTCCCAGTATATTCATCAATTCAAAATACTTTTTGTAATAGTCTAAAATGTCAAAAAAACGCCTCTCATATTGTGTAAAAAACATCATTGGTTCAATTCCACAAGTATATGGATGAATTGACGAAACTGTCATATCATATTCTTGAAGTATGCTTTTTATCTTGTCAACAAAAGATTTTTCCATTTCGCTGTGTGTATTTATAAAAATTTCAACACAATCTATATTATTAACTGCAAGCTTATAAAGTGCATCTTCAAGATTCATCGGATAAAGGCATGCGGTAGATACGCCAGATAATATCATGATAGTCCGCCTTTCGTATAAGAACTTTCAATAATTAATTATACATTCGGCTTATGCCTTTGTCAACTACATATTTACTAAATTTAACATTAATATACAATATATAGTAGTTGGTATGAAACTGCTATGTATTTTTTTGATGACATATGCGGAAGAATCTAAGGAGATAAGGTATTGAATCTTAATGATTTTGTGAATGACGAAAGACGCTGTTATAGTATTTTAGACAAGCTACTCTAAATTGTAATAGCTATTTGCTCGCGAAAAATAAAATAGTGTAATTATTATTATACCTGAAATGATTCAATTAAAAAGAATCTCTTAAATCAAGCTTTAAGAGATTCTCATAGTGTCCAAAAACTATGATTTTTGATGCGAAGGGGTGTGGGGGCGACCGTAAAGCCCCCGCAAATACGTGTTTCAATTTAAAATAAAATTGTAGAAAAAGGCTTTTTTATAAGCTGAGAATCTCTTAAATCAAGCTTTAAGAGATTCTTTTGCATAATTTTATTTAAAGTATCTGTCAAGCAAGCCCTTAAATGCCTTGCCGTGTCTTGCTTCATCTTTTGCCATTTCATGAACTGTATCGTGAACAGCATCATACCCTAGCTCTTTTGCTTTTGTTGCAAGCATTTTTTTACCTTCGCAGGCACCGTTTTCAGCCATATATCTCATTTCAAGATTTTTCTTTGTTGAAGATGTAACAACCTCACCTAATAGCTCAGCAAATTTTGCAGCGTGCTCAGCTTCTTCATATGCTGCTTTTTCGTAGTACAAGCCAATTTCAGGATATCCTTCTCTGTGAGCAACCCTTGCCATTGCAAGATACATACCAACCTCGGTGCATTCGCCCGCAAAGTTAAGCTTCAATCCTTCAACAACCTCAGCGTCAAGGCCTGCGGCAACGCCAACCTTATGCTCGTCAGCCCACACAATTTCCTGCTCAACTACTTCGTTGAACTTCTCCTTTGGTGCCTTGCACTGTGGGCATTTTTCAGGTGCACTGTCCCCCTCGTGAACATATCCGCAAACTGAACATACAAATTTTTTCATAATAATTCCCTCCGTTTAAATTATTTTTTTAAATACATATTAAAATTAAAGCAACTTTATTTTGACAGATTATTATAGTAATAAAGAAGATAAAATGTTTAGTTGCTCTATATTTGAATTATACACTAAATTAGTACATTTATCAAGAATAAAGTTGTATATTTTTTTCATTATTTGTTTTATTATATTATTAACAAGTGATTAGAATAGTAGTTATTAAGAAATACCCCTTTTAGTAACAGACATTGGGTTCAGCGTGTCGAGAACTATATTTTGTTATGTGAAGGGGTACGGGGGCGACCGCAAAGCCCCCGAAAATACGCACTTAAATTTGGAACACTCAGTAGAAAAGGGCGTTTTCTACAAGAAATACCCCTGCCAGTGACAGGCAGGGGTCAAAGTCAGATGTGTAAGACTAATTGTTGCTGGTTTGATTTTGTTTCATAACAACCAATGCGATAGCTAAAAATGCAAGGATAAAGCCAGCCTCAATCAAATAGCAGAAAAATACAGGTTTTAGTGTAGTAGTATCAAATACCGTCAAGGAGTTTATTGTATCATTCGCTTTAACATACCAGTATACAGGGTTGATGCCACCGTATTTTCTCAAACCTTCACTTAGCAGGCTCTGCTCAACAAAAGCCCCGCCAAGGAAGCAACCGCCTAATGAAATAACAGTGGCAATTGGCTGAATTGTATCTTTATTTGCTATATTGCCTATTAAAAAGCTCATTGTTAAGCACACAAGGGTGAAAATGAGCATATTTGTGCAGTACAATATCCATTGTGATACGATAATTTTTCCATTAAAAAGATTTATTGAAAAAACAACAAATAAAGCCCAGATTATTAATGACATTAAAATATTTGCAAGGTAAAAGAACAGATTGAATTTTGTCGATTTTACAGGTGAGCACAAATTCCTTCTTTTGAGTTCTTTGCCATTTACCACAACCATTACCATACTAACAATTATTGTAATAGCTGAAATCAATGGATATGCAGTAAAACTGAAAAAGTAGGGGGCAATTGATTTTTGATTATTCGAAGAAGCATTTTTAATAGTAACAAGTGTGTCTATTGATAAATCTGAATTCACATTTTTTACAATTTCATCAAAGCTCATATCGTTACTTCCAACAAGATAAAGCTTAAAGGTTTTTAGATATTTTGAAACTATCTGGTCCATAAACTTAGCACCAACTGAGTTTGGGATAATTCTTGTTTCAAGGTCCTTTTTGTCCCCGTTTAAAAATGCATTTCCATATCCTTCTGGTATTATAAGAATATACTCGACAGTTCTGAAAAATAAAGCATCTTTGATTCCATCTTCATCTGTATCTATGCTTTGTACACTCGAATTTTTATTTAGATAATTGACTAATTCATCTGAAAAAGCTGAGTTGTCATTATTAATAATTGCTATGTCAAGCTTTGATGTTTCGAATGAAGACTCAACACTAATTTTATTGCTGCTGCTAAAAACATAAGTTAATCCGATAAATATTAAAACATAAATCAAAGCAGGTAAAAAAGCACTCTTTTTAAAAATCTTGAAAAACAATTTAAATGCTTGCATATTTTTGCCTCCTTAAAACTAAATAAGTAATCAGCAGGAAAACAAGACCGAAAAGTGATAGTATTCCTAAATTAGTGAAGAATCTGTCATAGGTGTCATAATAGTACAGGCTGTAATATCCATCGGTAATCAAAGCAGCAGGATTTAAATATCTCATTAGCGGGAATTGCTTTTCTACAATGTATTTTATTTCTACCTGCATCATTCCAGAAAGAAAACAGCCAAGCATAGTCAGTCCAATCAACATAGCGTGTTTAATATTCTCCGATTTTGTAATTAGTGCACTTATGCAGGTTCCCATCATTATTCCTGTAAAGCTGCCGACAAAGCTTAAAAGAAAAACATAGCCTGTATCTGCCCCGAAAGCAACACCCAAAGCAAAACGCAAATAAGCCAACACCATAATAATTGATATGATCTGAAAAATCATTGACGAGCATACATAGGCTAAGAATATTTTGAGCTTGTGTGTGGGAGCAACATTTTGCCTTGCAGCAAAATGCGACTGATTTGCCTGAATTTTAGTAACATCAGAGCAACCGAGGAAGGACGAATAAAGGCAAGTCATTGCAAGTAGTGAATAAAAGTAAATAACAACTATATTCGTAGAATTGCTAACGTTGTTTTCTTTTGTATAAAGCCCTTCACTTTCTAAAACTGAATTGAATTCATCGGTAAAAGCCTGGGGATTATTTGATGCTATTGTCGTAATTGTCTGAGTCATTTCTTTATAAGTATCAAGGAATATTTTTATAATTGATTGATTAATGCCAGAGTTTGATACAGTCATATCAAGGTCTTTGCTGTTATAGATTATTCCGCTTATTTTACCCTTTGCAAGCATATCCTCGGCCTGCTCTGCAGTAGTTTTGTTGATAACAAACATTTCTGTATCTTCCATTATAGAGGTCAAATCATTGAAAGCTGTGTCAGTTTCAACAACAGCAACATTTATTGAGTTGAAAGTTTCTCCATTCAATAGATTTGAAAAGGCAAGATTAAAAAGCGTAGCTAAAATGATAGGGAAGAATAATGTCCAGAACAGCGCGGCTTTATTGTTAAAAACTATTTTTATTTTATATTTCACAATGTGCAAAAACATATTATCCTCCTTAATCTCTTAGCTCTTTGCCAGTAATTTCAAGGAATACATCGTTCAGGGTAGGCAGCTCAGAAGATATTTTACCGTAGCTTATATTGTTTTGTGAAATAAAGCTTATAATTGATTCCAGATTGCTTTTCCCACTTTTTGAACGAATAGTGAGAATGTTATCATAATAATCTGTCCCGCTTACATTAGGCATATCTTCAATCTGTTCAAGTTGTTCTTTGCTTATAAGTATATTTTCAACTAATATTTTTTCACCCTGTGAAATCATCGATTTAAGCTCATCCTTTGTGCCTGTTGCAATTGTTCTGCCCTTGTCAATGATTGCGATTCTGTCACAAAGCTGCTCAACCTCATCCATATAGTGAGAGGTATAAATAATAGTAGCTCCGGCTTTATTCAGCTTTTTAATTCCTTCAAGTATGTTGTTACGGCTTTGAGGGTCAACCGCTACTGTTGGCTCATCAAGTAAGATAAGTTTTGGCTTGTGTGCAATGCCGCAAGCGATATTGAGCCTTCTCAACAAACCGCCGCTGAGCTTTTTGGGATAAAATTTTCTAAAATCATTAAGTGCAACAAAATCAATTGCTTCCTCAACAAGCTTTTTGCGTTCCTTTTTATTGGTTACATACAAGCCACAAAAATAATCAATGTTCTCATATACTGTAAGCTCATCAAAAACTGCGACATTCTGCATTACAATGCCGATGTCACGCTTTATGTCATAAGCTGTGGGTGACATTTCCTTGTCAAAAATCCTGATATCTCCCTTATCATACCTTAATAAGGATAACAAGCAGTTTATGGTAGTAGTTTTGCCGGACCCATTAGGCCCCAGCAGCCCGAATATCTCACCCTTTTTAATTTCAAGATTCAAATGGTCAATAGCAACAAGGTCACCATAGCGTTTGACTAAATTTTCAATTTTAACTATCATATAAATCCCCTTTCAAAAATAACGGTATAATTTAATTATAATAAATTTCACATGTATTGGTAGTGTTAAATGTAATAAGCACATATTACAAATGTAATATTTTAGCTTTTAATAATAGTTTTTTTAAAACTTTCAGCTTGTAGAAAAAGCTCTTCTCTACAATTTCATCATCAATTGAAGCACGTATTTTCGGGGGCTTTGCGGTCGCCCCCACACCCCTTCGCATCAAAAATCATAGTTTTTCGACACTCTAAAAGTTTTTAAAACTTTTATTATATTTTAAAGTAAAAAATTTGCGGGGGCTTTGCGGTCGCCACCCAGCCCCTTCACATAATAATTATAGTATTTTGACACTCTGACATATTACAAATGTAATATTGTATTAATTGAATACAATATGCTATAATCAAAAAGGGTGATTTGTATGAACAATATCGTCAGCAGAATAATTGTCTTTATCGGTTTGATATCGGCATCACTTGCTTGCTGTGATTTGAATACTGTAATTTTGCCGGCACTTATAATTATATCGTTGAGCGGGTTTTATGAATATTATGATTCAAAAAAGCTAAGCCTGATATGTTTTTTGATATATGTGGTTATTTCAATCAAGGTGCCACAGATGATTCTGTTTTTGCCCCTTGCGTTTTATGATTTGGTGTTGTCAAAATACAAATATTATTGCTTATTTGCATTGATACCACTTATATTTAACCTTGGTTTGTTTTCGCCTGGTATCGTATTGTTATTTGCTTTTATAACAGCTATTGAAATTGTATTGATAAACTTTTCAAGAAAAAGCAAGGAGCTTAAAGAGAAGTACATAAACCAGCGGGATGAGTTTACTGAATTATCCATTAATCTTGAAAAAAAATTAAAGCAGGTGATTAACAGCCAGGATGCTGAAATAAACCTTGCAACATTAAACGAACGAAATCGTATCGCAAGGGAAATTCATGACAATGTGGGGCATCTGCTATCAAGCTCAATAATACAAATTGGCGCAATAATGGCAATAACAAATGAAGAAGCAACAAAAAATATGCTGAATAATGTAAAAACCACCCTTGATTCGGGAATGAATTCAATCAGAAGCAGCATACATGACCTGCATGATGATTCTTTTGATTTATACAGCCAGCTCAACAAGCTTGTTGATGAATTCACTTTTTGCAAGGCAAGGCTTGTATTTGATATAGAAACCGAGCTTAGCGGAAGTATAAAATATACAATAATAGCAATTGTAAAAGAATCACTAGTTAATGTAATAAAGCATTCCAATGCAAGTGAGGTTAAAATAAGCTGCTACGAGCATCCAAAAATTATTCAGCTGATAATACATGATAACGGTACGAAAAAAAATATAAAAAAAGAAAACGGCATAGGGCTTGAAAATATATCCCAGCGGGTAGCAAATCTTGATGGATATGTTAATTTTGATAGGTCAGATGGATTTAAGATATTTGTTTCATTCCCAAAAAAATAATTATCTGAAAGGAATAGCTTTTTATGAATATTATTATTGTCGACGATGATATGCTTGTGCTAACCTCGCTAAAAACTATTGTAGAAGCATCAGGCGAAATAAAGGTTATTGCTGTGGGAAACAGTGGTGAAAAAGCAATTGAGCTGTATGAAGAATATATTCCCGAAATTATGCTGATGGATATAAGAATGGATAAGATGACCGGGCTTGAAGCAGCACAGGTGATTTTGAAAAATCACCCAGAAGCAAGAATACTGTTTTTAACCACCTTTGCCGACGATGAGTATATTATAAATGCTCTTAAAATCGGCGCAAAAGGGTATATTCTAAAACAGCATTTTGAGAGTATAATTCCGGCTTTAAAGGCTGTATTCAATGGGCACAGTGTTTTTGGAAATGAAATAATATCAAAAATACCGACGATAATTAATGAAATGCACACAAAAAAAACAGCAGACGACTTCAATTTGTCAGAAAAAGAGATGGAGATTATCACACTTGTTTCAAAAGGGCTTTCCAATAAAGAAATCTGCAAATCATTGTTTTTAAGCGAGGGGACGGTAAGAAATTATATAAGTGTTATTCTTGAAAAATTATCTTTAAGGGACAGAACCCAGCTTGTAATATTCTATTTCAACAATTTTTAAAAAATCTTAAATTGTTGCGAAAAATCAAAATTATAAATAAAAAGAAAAAGCCCGTCTTCACTTTAAAAGGATGACGGGCTTTCAAATTAAATAAAAACTTTAACTATAACGATAGATGGTGTGTGGTGGGCATAAATCCCCACAAAAATATGTAAATTTATTTTTCGATTTAAAAAGAATACAAAAATGACTTTTAAAAAGAATTTAAAAATTTTTATAAAAAAATAAAAGAAATAATAATTTTATAAAAAAAGCTTATAATATTAATGTTGTTTGAGGAGGGGGAAAATGAAGAAAAAAGTAATAGATGAATTAAACGCTTTATATAAGAACACCGACATGGGCAGCACTGCGATTTCAAACATATTGAGCAAAACCAGTGACGAAAAGCTTAAAACAGAATTGTCATCGCAGCTTGAAATGTATAAAAATCATAGCAAACAGCTTAAAAATCAAATGGCTTTTTATGGTGAAGTACCAAAAGGTGCAGGCAATATGACAAAGGCGTATACAAATATGGCTATCAAAATGTCAATGCTAAAAGATAATTCAACAAGCAATATTGCTGAAAAAATGATTCAAGGAACAAATATGGGCATAATAGAACTGAATAAGCTGATGAATTCAACAAATAATAAACGTATTCAGAATCAGGCGCAGGAAATACTGAATAACGAACAGGAATATATAGACAGACTAAAACAGTTTTTATAAGGAGGATTGTATGTCAAAGAAAGTATACCATGTTAAACAAAGCAAGGTAGATAAGCCGAAAAATATTATTCCAATAGGAACAACAAATATTATAACAGATAATATGACAACAGATACAGGCGCTGTTATGAATGTTTCAGAAATGAATGCGGGTTATGCAAGAAGATGGGTTGACGAAAATCATTTATAATAGAAATTCAGAATATGACAACTACGAGTAAAAA
>QKDG01000191.1 GCA_003246805.1 Clostridia bacterium
AATATCGGCTCTTGAAAGCGGATGGGGAACATCAGAGCTTGCAAAGACAAACAACAATTTATTCGGCTGGACAAGCTCTTCGGGGTACGCAAGCTTCAACACAGTCGAGGAGTGCATAACATACGTTGCGTGGTTTTTAAAAAATGAGTATCTCTCACCGGGAGGACAATATTTCGAGGGGTATGGAGTAGACGATATAAATGTTCACTACAACGGCCGGCCCGAATGGGCAAGGGTTGTGAATGAAATAATGGGGATGATAGGCCAGTGATTATTTACGCTTACACAAAAAAGCACCCTGGCCACAGCAATGGCCAGGGGTCAAAAATTAAAGGATTCATGTACACTGCAGTTTTGCCTAAAAACTACAATCAAATTATAACAATTAAGGATGGATTTGTCAATGGTATATGAATGCGCAGGAGTAACTTTATTATACAAAAACGGAAAATACATTGTGCTTGCTGATGATAGCATTTTTGAAACCACCTGCAACATCATAGCAATCAACCGTTTTACAAGTGATATAAACACTGCTCTCACCCGCAAGGCATACGAATATAACAAAAATAACGGGCTTAACAAATTTATCGGCTGTTCCCAGGCGCAGGGGCTTTCATGTGACGAATGCAGAAAAAAAGGGGAGTATGCAAAGCATAATTGTGCTTTGACGGAGTGATTATTATGGAATGTAAAAACTGTATTTTTGCAGTCAACTGCAATGTTTGTGACGGTGTTTTTAAATGCCCTTGCTGTTACTGCATTTTAAATAATAGGTGTAAAAACACAAATCCTGTTTCCAACAACTTTATTTCAAAAAAGGATATCGAAGATGATGAGCACAAACATATTAAAGCTGAATGAGCAATACGGCTTAAACACAGGCAATACAATTTTTAATGCAAATAATCCGTATGGCTTTAAAATCAACATATCTCATCCAAAAATATACCCGCTATACATACGATTCAAAAAAAGCAAAAACCTGCCCCTGCATTTCCCGATATCGGACAAGCAAAGGGCAGAATTTGAGGAGCATATTATGAAATTGCTTGAACGCAAAAAAGAAAATCAGCTTATCCCCACCTGCAAGTAACGGATAAGCTGATAATTTTTAAACAAAAAAATCTTTAATTAATTTTATCATAAAATCATCACAAAGTCAAGAAAAATCAAGGCTCAGTCGGGCCTTTGGTAACTTGCTAAAGATATTAACTTACCGACAAATTCATATTTTCAAGGGGATAAAAAAGTTATGGCTTATCTTGAAAAAATAACCATAGCTGGCAAAGTTAAGGAAGTATATAAATATCACTCATCACGATATGGGAAAAAAGGAATTGAAAGAAGTGAAAACATAAATGAAAGCCCCGAGGCTGTAAAAAGAGTAAATGAGAGAGCAGCCGAAACAAAGCTGAGAAATCTGTTGAATGCCAATTTTGGATACAAGGATATTCATCTTGTTTTAACCTATCGAAAAGATGAAAGGCCTGCTCCTGAACTGGCAAGAAAACAGCTTGAAAAATTCATCCGCAGTTTAAGGGCGAATTATAGAAAGCTTGGGGCAGAGCTTAAATACATTACAGTAACAGAATATCACAACAAGGCAATACATCATCACGTTGTACTGAATAATGTATCAGGCTATGAGATATCAGATTTTATGGATATATGGCCTTATGGGCAACCAAGGCCGACATTTCTTTATAAAACAGGTGAGTACAGCCAGCTTGCCAGCTATTTAATAAAAGAAACAAGCAAAACCTTTAATTCAGAAAATTCATTATACGGAAAGAGGTGGTGCCAAAGCAGAAATTTAAAGCAGCCGATAATCAAAAAGCGAATTATCCACGCAAGAACATGGAGAGACCAACCGAAATCATCAAAGGACTGGATAATATACGGCGAGGTTGAAAACGGCTATCACGAGATAACAGGCTTTGAATATCAGTTTTATACAATGGTGAGGAGGGAGTAACTATCAGCAATATATATCAGCAGAACATAAGCGAGGATATAGAACAGACATTTCTTTTCCGGTGGGCTGCAATTTCAAGCGGCAAATATCCTGAGCTTGAATTATTATTTCACATACCAAACGGAGGGCTCAGGAATAAATCAGTAGCAGGAAAGCTTAAAGCACAGGGAGTGAAGTCAGGTCTTCCTGATTTATGCCTGCCTGTTCCAAGAGGGAAATATCACGGACTATACATAGAGCTTAAAAAAGAGCATGGGGGAATAGTATCAAAAAATCAGCGGGAATGGCTTGATAATCTCACCCGGCAAGGCTACTGCTCGGTAGTCTGTCACGGATGGGAGGATGCTAAAAATACTATTGAGGAATATCTTAATTTAATTAAAATGGAGGTGAAATAAATGGGATTGATGGCGTGTAGATATTGTGGGCAGATTATTGATTTAGATTTTAGTGCAGATAGCGAATCAGATGCAATAGAGTATGCAACATTAAAGTGTGAATGTGACGAGGCCCAAAAATATCAAACAAGGATATCATATTTTGAAAGAGCAAAAAAGGCAATTGAGGAAGAATTTACGGAGGATTATTTAAAAGCTTTACTTCTTGCTACAGTTCAGCATGTATATGACGGAAAAATATATGGTATTACTTTAAAAGTTGATGGCGAAAACACAGTAAAAATTTCTCAGGATAGCAAGGGAAATATTTTTGTTACAAAGCTGTTTAGTACAGGCAGTAAAATACAACTTTAATTAAAATGGAGGAATGACAAATGACAACACAGGCAATTGAAAAAATTGAAAAGGAGCTCAAGGAGTTCAAAGGCGACAAATATGCAATGGTGATGAAAGACCGTTGTAGCGAGGTTTTAAAAAACTTCTGTCAGCAGGACGAGGAATTAGTTCAGACCGACAAAACATTCTCAGACTGTATGGCGGAGGTCGTGAAAAAAGTAAAAGGAAATAACGGGATTTCCGACCTTGACGCTTTTAAGGAAATTGTAGCTTTTTATTTCCCTGGAGCGGGCATTAATTTTAGTATGACGATTGACCTTTGTGCAAGCGTAAAGAAAAATATAACCGTTTCGCAGTCAACTGCACCAGCTGAACCACCAAAGAAAAATGCACTTAACATCAGCCTTGATGATTTACTTGACTTTTAGGGGGTGGGGGTGTGAATTTTAAGGAGCTTTGCAAAATTCCTGTTACCCCAGCGCCTGCAAACTTCCCACAGGCGAGAACTGTTACAATGCATAAAGGATATGATGGCAGAACATATAAAAGCAACACCGAAAATTATAATTACCAGGCAGAGGCTATTGATAACAATTTGCTTATAATAACAGTTTATTATGGCGACATTTTTGTTTTTAGGATTTTCCAAAGCAAAAACAACTGGTCAAATCAGATTGAGGGGAAAACTTCAAAGTCCGAAGCAATGACATATAATATCGGCTCCGGCTGGTACGGAAACGCATTTCATCCAATGAATAACGCTGATGAAACTATATACAACTGGTTAAAAAAGCATTGGTGGGAGATTAATAATTTTAAAAAATCAGATTCTTACGGAGCATTTTGTTATAAAAACGGTTATGAATTGCTTGGAAAATATCAGCAGCAACTAAGGCGGGAACAGCTTGCAAACAAGCATAACATAATCAGAAACGCAATAGATAACGCAATGCTTGAAATAAAAGATATACCAAAAGCTTTCGTTAATTTTTGTGATAGAAAAGTATCACAGCAATTTGCTTATATTTTTTTTAATAATGAAACCAAAACAGGAGAGTGCAGCAGCTGCCACAGGGTTGTCAATCTTAAAAGCAAAGCAAAACACAACGAAACCGGAAAATGCCCGAATTGCCACCATAATGTAACTTTCATTTCAGCAAACAGATGGCGAAATATGAGCAGATTTAGCAAAGACAATACCTGTGCATTTCTGCAACCTGTCAGCAACGGATTTTGTATTAGAATTTTCAATGTCAAAAAAACATTCTATCCCAAAAATTATCAAGGGTCCACGGGGTGTTCAACATATTCAAACTTCAAAGGCGAAAATTTTATATCGAGAATAGAACTCCATGAAAAAGAGCGGTCATTTTGCGATTTCAAAGGCAGGGCATTAAAAAGCTTCACCTGGGGCGACTTCCTACAGACTGGTCAATATCGTTGGTGCAATGATAGTTATTCAAGTGGCTGGGATATGTGGGTATATACAGGAACATTTGATTCTATCACAAAGCAAATGCCCGAAATTAAGTATATTCCGCTTAAAAATATAGTAAAAGCAGGTATGCACAACCCTATGACGATAATTAAAAACGCAGTAGAAAATCCGTTTATAGAATATACCTGGAAGCTTGGGCTTAAAACCATCACGCAACAGATACTTCACAGAAACAGCTATTATTTAAATGAAGTTGTTAACCGGAACGGAAAGAATATTTTTGAAGTTTTAGGAACAGACAAGCAGGATTTAAAACAGCTTGTAAAGCTTGATATATCTATAAGCCAGCTTGATGTATACCACACAGTCAAGAAAAACAGCCCTGCTATTGACTGGGATATTTACAACTGGGTTATTAAGAATAGCGTTGCTTTAAGTGATGTTGAGAATATTCAGAAAATCACAACACTATCAAAAGCAATTAAGTATTTTGAAAAGCAATACAAGCAGGAATATGCATTCCAGGCTTGCTGTGACCCTGAGGATATTTGCGACGATGATGCCTTTGAAAAAATATCTGATGTTATAGGAGATTGGATTGATTATATTGGTGAATGCCAAAAGCTTGAATACAACCTCACTGATACAGCAGTTATTTTCCCTAAAAACCTGCAAACAGCACATCAGAGAACATTGGCGCTTGTGAAAATCCTAAATGAAAAATCTCGTATTGAAAAATGCAAGAACCTATTTTCTGAACGTGCGGTGGCTTTAAAATCGTATGCTTTCAAGAATAAGCAGTTTTTAATCAGGGCAGTAGAAACACCTGAAGAAATAGTAAGAGAGGGAGCAGTTTTAAGCCATTGTGTCGGTGGATATATGGAACGTCACGCAGAGGGCAAGCTTAATATTTTCGTTATACGTCAGATTGACAAGCCGGACATTCCGTTTTACACACTGGAACTTACAACAGATTTTAAAATAAGTCAGACAAGAGGCTTTAAAAATAAATCAGCCCCAACAGAAGTAAATGCATTTATAAAAAAATGGGAACAGCACCTTGCAAAGCTTAAATCCAAGCAAGAAAGGGTTAAGGTGACAGCCTGATGTGGGAAAGCATGAAAAGAACCGGAGTATATAAATGCCCGTACAGTATGCAGCCTGAAAGCTATTTAGCAAGCCAAACTTGTTATATCAGATGTGCAGGCCATGAATCACATAAAATGTATTCTGCCGAGGCAAGCAACGTTATTGTAAAATTCTGTGACGGTGATTTTAAAAACTGCAATCATTATAAAAAATATGAGGAGGACAAACAAATGTCAAGAATTGAAGAATTAGCAGAGGAAAACCAGCTGGATTTATTGGAGGATAATCAGCACGCTGTTGTTACTGAAAACTACAAAAAAGCTTACGCAATACATATTGAGGTAAAGCAAAATGGTGAGCTTGCTGAAAAAGCCCTGCTGAATATGTGCAAAGGCTTAAAGCAAATGCGTGATGAGGAGCTTTTCAAGGAGCTTGGTTATCAGAGCTTTGAGGAATATGTAGAGAACAATGGAGATTATTCAATCAAAGCAAGGCAGGCATATACATATATTTCAACCTACGAACGTCTTGGGCCACAGCTTTTGCAGTCGAATGCAGGAGCGGGAATAACAAAGCTTTCACTTCTTGCTGAGGTGCCAGGATATGAACGTGCAGAATTTTTAGAAAACCACGATTTAGAATCTGAATCAGTCTCACAGTTAAAAGCCGAGCTTGAAAAATATAAGC
>QKDG01000203.1 GCA_003246805.1 Clostridia bacterium
GAGTATAGTTTTTGCTGATATCCGATTCTGTCATATTCAGGGATATCTTTTAGTGCTTCTGCCTGCTGCTCTGTAATAATGTTGCCGAGTGACATATTGTTATCGTTCTTGCAGATATAATATCCCCCCGCATTATAAACGACGGAATCAAAATCAGCAGCATAGCCAGTATTTTTTATTGTATATTTGTTGCCAAGCAATGCATCAGTAAAAGCAGTCGAGCCATTCGAGTTTACCTCCATCCAGTATGAGGAATAACCGAGCTTTTTCATCGCAAAAATATAGTCACTGTCAATGAGCGAAGTATAATGAGCAAGCGAATTATATCCCATTGCGCCAATAAGATTAACATCAAAATATTTATCCTTGACTTTTACACGATAAGTAGCATCGTCGTTAATTTTATCTGCCAACAGCATAGCATTTGTGAAGTTCGAGGTGCTTCTTGCACCAAACCCGAAATAGATAGAAGCATTGAATATCCCCTCGCCTATCACGAACAGGCATAGTATTATCGAGAAAACTTTCTTACTTAAACTTTGAGTGAAATAGAAAATAAATATTATGTATAATATAATTAACGCCAATAAAGCATATAGAAGAATCAGGAAGAGTGAGCTTTCGCTGCCCCACAGGGTTGTGGAATAGCTTTTCAAAACATCTGAATTATTGTCAATCATCCAACGCACAAAAGCATAGAATTCAAAAATCAGAACTCCGCAAACAATTATTGCAGGTTTGTTGCTTTTGTGGAATTTAAGCTGATTGATTTTGTTTAGCCTGCATAAAATTACAGCAGCAAGAGAAAGCCCTATAAGCACTGTGATAAATCCATATCTTACAGGGAATGCCTGATAGCTGCCAGTATGCCACATTTTATTAATAGGTTCAAAAATTACAGGCACAAGCATTAAAATATATAATATCAGCAGTACAAAAGACCTGTTGTTTTTAAGAATTCTTAATTTAAAGGCAAAAATAAAAACAATAAATATAAGCAAAGAGCAAAGCAAAAAAGGAATCGTTGTTGTAAACGTTGTAAAGAAATTGCCAGAAACAAGATTTTTTATAATATCTGTTCCCCTTGCTGAATTGGCAAATTGTTTAATAGCTGTCAGCAATACAGGCGCAGATATAAGTACGGCAAGAAATGAACCAAAGGTGAAAAAAACAACGTTTTTCTTTTTGTTATTTTTTTCAGCAATAAATAAGATATAAGCGCCAAATGATAATATCAAAAATAAAGCAAGCATATATCCTAAATAGAACTGGAACAATATCATTAAAGAAAGTGTAATGGTATAGGGAAGAAGCTTATCTTCATATATTAGCTTATAAAAAGCAATCAGAAGAAGAGGAAACATATACATTACATCCAGCCATGTGTGCAGCTGATAAAAAAGCATACTGTATCCGCATAATGCATAGCTGACAGACAATGCAACCACCTGAAAAACAGAAAGGCTTTTGAAAAACTTTTTAAAATAAATAGCGCTTGTAACAGAAGCCGTCATAAGCTTCAAAACTATCATTATATTAATGTAGAAAATCAGATTTTCACGAGGAATAAATACCGAAAAAAGCGAGAAAGGGCTTGATGCCAAAAACAAAAATATTCCTGTAAAATCCATTCCCCCGGCATTTAACATAGAAAAACTATAGCCTTCTTTGAAAAGCAGAACATCGCGCAGCTGCATGAGAACAGGAAGATTCTGTTGTGCCATATCCCCCCAGTTAAGTGCATTAGTACCAAAAGGGAAAAGCTGAGTTTTATAAAAAACATAAAACAATACACCCAACACAATTGCCGGTGCAATTATAATTTCCCTGCTGTTTTTAATTTTGTCCATAATAACCCCTTAAAGTTTCACACAAGTTTAATTGTGCCCTAATATATTAAAAATAAAGCATAAGTATAACCCTTCTGCATTATAGCAAAAAGGTTAAAATGTAAAGAACTGAATTTAAATAATATAATCGTAGCCTGATTTTGCTTTGTGATTATTCACAAGATTTTCAAGCGTGATATTGTCAACAACATCAAGGATTGCATTATATAACTTCTGCCATACTTCATAAGTTACACAATCGCTTGCTTTATCGCATTCAGGGGATTGCTCATCCAGGCAGGTAACAGGGGCAAGGCTGCCCTCCATTAATCTGAGAATATCACCAACGGTGTATTCAGCAGGATTTTTTGAAAGCATATAGCCACCCTTTGCGCCACGCACACTTTTTACAAAACCGCCTTTGGAAAGCTGGTTTATTATTTGTTCTGAATATTTATCGGAGACTTGCTGTCGTGCTGATATTTCTTTTAGCGATATATAACTACCATTATTATTAAGAGCAAGGTCAAGCATTATTCTTAATGCATATCTGCCTTTTGTAGAAATCTTCATGCAACACCTCATATGTTTTTTCTTATATTATCATATTTTGTGGCGCAATTCAAGTTAAATAATTTTAACAGTATACTACAAAATAAATAACCTATATTTACATTTTTTATTATTTGCAAAACATAAACAAAAAAACCACTTGACAACAAAATATATTTGTGATAGAATAAATAAGTCGCAAAACAACAATTGATTGGAGAGGTGTCCGAGTGGTTTAAGGAGCTGGTCTTGAAAACCAGTGATCCTGAAAGGGACCGTGGGTTCGAATCCCACCCTCTCCGCCAAAGAATATCGTTTGATGCATAGCATTAAACGATATTTTACAATATTTATTCACCAAGGAGAAGTACTCAAGTGGTGAAGAGGCGCCCCTGCTAAGGGTGTAGGTCGGGTAACTGGCGCGAGGGTTCAAATCCCTCCTTCTCCGCCAAATTTAAAACAGCATAAATCTTCGCAAACACGCTTAAACATTACGTTTGAGCGTGTTTTTGCTTTATCAATATCAACTTGAAATTCCTCATATTTGCTTATAGTTTGTAGTCAAAAAGTAGTCACCATCAAATTAAAAAAAGCCCCTATCATATCGGCAGGGGCTCAGCTTGTAAAAAAAGCCATTTTCTACAATTTTATTACAAATTGCAGCACGTATTTGGGGGGCTTTGCGGTCGCCCACACACCCCTTCGCATCAATAATCATAGTTTTTAGACAATCTGAAACGGTGCAGCATAGCTACACCGTTTATTCTTTTAATATTTAACCATTTATTATTCCGGGGCCATATGGTGCTAATCTCACC